>DAIQQD010000240.1:2091-3333 GCA_036787015.1 Chloroflexota bacterium | reverse complement strand
TTGACCTCCTCCGGGGTGGGCAGAGAGAGGTGCTCTGAAGGGGTGACGTAGCAGAGAAAGTCAGCTCCAGCAGCGGCGGCGATAGCCCCGCCAATGGCCGCAGCAATATGGTCATAGCCGGCAGCCACATCGGTCACCAAGGGGCCGAGGACGTAGAACGGCGCCCCGCGGCAGACTCGCTTCTGGAGTTGCACGTTGGCCACCACCTGATCGAGCGGAACATGCCCCGGCCCTTCGACCATGACTTGGACGCCCGCCTTCCAGGCACGCTCCACCAGTTCTCCGAGTGTGAGTAGTTCCTGTATCTGGCAGCGGTCGGTGGCATCAGAGAGGCTTCCAGGGCGCATTCCGTCGCCGAGACTTAGTGTTATGTCATATCGAAGCGCGATATCCAGCAACCGGTCGTACTGCTCGTAGAGGGGATTCTCACGCTCCTGCTTCAGAATCCAGCCCAACAGGAATGCTCCACCTCTAGACACCACGTTGGTCAATCTACCTTGTTGTTTGAGGTGTTCGATCGACCTCCGAGTGACGCCGCAATGCACGGTCATGAAGTCCACGCCATCCTGTGCCTGCTGCTCGATGACCTCGAAAATGTCGTCATCTGTCATGTTGACTATCGCGCCTCGTCTCTCCACCGCCGCGATGGCTGCTTGGTAGATGGGCACGGTGCCCAGCGGGAGCGGGCAGGAACCAAGAATGGCGCGCCGAATGGCAGGGATGTCGCCGCCCGTGGAGAGGTCCATGATTGCGTCTGACTTATACTCCATGACTACACGCGTCTTCTCCAGCTCGGTTTCCAACGATGTATAGTCTGAAGACGAGCCCACGTTGGCGTTAACCTTGGTGGAGAGGCCCTTGCCTATGCCGCAAGGCTGCAGGTTGCGGTGGCCGAGATTCGCCGGGATCACGATGGTGCCGTCGGCCACACCCTGGCGGACGACCTCGGCATCCAGGCCTTCCTTCTCAGCCACGAGCTTTATCTGCGCGGACAGCACGCCTTGTCTGGCCAACTGCAACTGCGTCATTCTCATTACTACTCCAGAAAAGCAAAAGGCCAAGAGCCTCAGTCAACGGTTCTTGGCCGGTGGAACCGCCTCCCTACGCTCGCATTACCGAGGTCAGGTTCAAAGGGTTGCCCGCCACTTGACGGGCTCTCAGCCTCTGAGCTCCCCTGCGGCTAGATCATTCCAACCCAGTATACTATTAAGTCGACAGATGTCACAACGCCAAGAGATGGAA
>DAIQQD010000240.1:0-1991 GCA_036787015.1 Chloroflexota bacterium | reverse complement strand
AACGCCAAGAGATGGAAAGCCATGCTGCCACTTTGGCCTCCAGAGACACTCGGTAGTCAGGCCGATCCCTGCACTGGCCAGTGCTGCCAATCATGCCTGTGGTTGACAGTGCACAACGCTACCTTGTATCATCCCAGCACGAACCCGAGGTGGACGATTCCAAGAGGGACGCGTCCGATCAAACAAGGCCGCGCAGAAAGGTTCTGGGGTGCGTCATGAGAGAAGGCGGACCAAGCAGGACAGCAGCACAGCAGGCTTCCATCAGAGCCGTTGAGTCTCTTCTGCCTGCCGACAAGAGAGTTTGCTACGACCCACTTGCTGTTGTGTTTCTTGACGCGAGGTTTCAGCGTAGGTACAGGCTTTGCCTAAAGAACAGCTTGCAGCGAGCGCTGTTGATCTGGTCGGTGCGCAAAGACCCCGGTGGCACGAGGGCAGAAGGTGTTGCTCGGACCAGGTACATAGACGAGTACTCTCAGGCGTGCATCAGTGGCGGCGTTGAGCAGGTGGTGATATTGGGCGCCGGTTTTGATTCCAGAGCATACAGATTGCAGGCGTTCAGAAAAGCTAAGGTCTTTGAGGTTGACCACCCTAGCACACAGAAGGCCAAGGTGGCCACTTTGAAAGTGGTCATCAAGGGAGACTTCCCAGACTGGGTCACTTTTGTTCCGGTTGATTTCGAGAGGGACAAGCTGGATGAGAGACTGCTCGCAGCGGGCTACCGGAGGGACTTGAAGACCCTTTTCATCTGGGAAGGGGTGACCCCGTACTTGACGGCAGAGTCAGTGGACAGGACTCTGTCACTAGTGGTCGCTATCTCCAGCCGGGGCAGCTTGATCATCTTTGACTACCTGCATGCATCGGCAGTTGACCCCAAGTCGAAAGTGAGGTGGGCGAAAGCTCTCCAGACGCGATGTGAGCGGATGGGAGAGCCCATAAGATTCGGGATAGAGGGATCAGAGATCGAGGCATTCCTGGCGGCCAGGGGCTTCTCAGAAGTGAAGCGCGTCACTGCCAGCACACTGACAGAACACTGCTTCAAAGGAAAGAACTCGAAGAGGACGGTGTGTCCTTTCGCTGAGATTGTTCATGCAACGGTCGGGCCTTCACAATGAGGACAGTGAAGTATCGAGAGTATGATCGTATTTGGGGTGAGCAGGCAATACTTGTTTGACATCATGGGTTTCCTCTGTATTCAAGTTGGGGCGTTGACAGCCTCCAATGACGAGTCTATCCTAAGCACGATCCACATCCAGGTCAGCGCAAGCATATTGACAAGGGGGTGATCCCATGGGGTATTCTCGATGCTTAGTGGTGTTGTCTCTTGTTCCTGCGGTGTTCCTTCTAGGTTTGCCCAGAGGAACCCATTTCTACATAGACCCTGGCACTGGCAGCCTTGTTCTTCAGGCTGTCATCGGAGCCTTCGCAGCCGTGCTGGTGGCTATTGGCATGTTCTGGAAACAGATCAAGGCCTTCCTTGGCAGGATGTTCTCCAGATTAGAGCACCATGAAGCACCCAAAGACCAACAGCATTGATCCAGCTTGAGGGGAAAGGGATACATGTCCATAAGAGCATACATTCAGAAAGCCCAGGAAGCCATATGGATGCAGGTGCTTGTTACTTTGGTGGCTCTGCCGTTGTATTTTGTTTCGTTTTCTTGGTTCCTTCATTGGCTGTTGCCTGAACATGAGACAAACGTAAACGCTGTCCTTGCCAGTGACGCCTGGAAGGGGTCATTGGCGGTTGCTGGGTTCTACGTTGTATTCCTTGTGATCGTCGGGCTGTACATCATTTTGGAACCGTACATTGGTCGGTACATTCTTGTTGATGGGCGCAAAGGAAACAAAGCACCCCTCAAAACAAAGAAAAGCAAGAAACTGGCCTTCAAGAATAGCATAGAGAAGTTCGATTTCATTCTGATCTTGCTTCCACTGACACCAGTCGTTCAATACATCCTAAGCAATCAAGACACACTATCGCCATTAGGTTCGCT
>DAIQQD010000239.1:0-3333 GCA_036787015.1 Chloroflexota bacterium | reverse complement strand
GATGGAGTCGATGGTGTCTTCTATCATCTTGGTCAGCAGCAGCGTGCTGCCGTCGCCGAAGACCATGGCCATCTGGAGGTTGGGCTTGATGAAGGTCAGGGCGTGGACATCCAGGTTGAAGTCCTTCATGGCCGGCATGTAGTCCGTCATCAGGTGGTAGATAGCATGCATATTGGAGTAGTAGCAGGGGAAGAGTATCTCTTCGGTGGCCAGCCCGCCCCCGACTTCATAGCGCCGCTCCACAACACAGACCTTGGCTCCGGCCTTCGCCAGGTAGGCCGCGGTCATCAGGCCGTTGGGTCCGCCGCCTATGACCACTGCGTCCCAGTTACTGTCCGCAGGGAACTCGTCAAACAGCTTTCCGCAAATCCCGTCCATTATGTCCTCCTTCTTTCTACGGACGCTTCGCCGAAATCTTGCCGTCTTGCGGGATGTACCATGGCGACGGATACCACCACGGCCCGGGTTTGGCGATGCCATCCTCGATCATGGCGTGCATCAGGTTGTAGCCGCAGGCCATCAGACACAGACCGCCCGGGTGCATGGACGATTGATGGCACAGGTACAGCCTGTCAATCGGCGTGCGGCCGCGGGCCATTTCCGGCGAAGGACGCGTGTTCCACCATTCATCCTTGGAGTGCCGTACGCCATACCAGGAACCGCCCAGCAGTCCGGTATTGCGGAGCTCCGAGTCATACGGAGTGTTCACAAAGGTCTTGACTATGTTGTCGTGATCCAGGTTCTCACAGACCACCCCGGCCAGTTCCAGGTTGTAGGCATCCATCTCGGCCCTTATCTTGTTCATCTCTTCCGGACCTGCCGGATCGTACTCGGGTGTAGGCGCAATCGTGTCAAAAGGACCGCAGATCTGTTGTCCAGGCCTGGTGCACTGGGGGTGACTCTCATCGTAGTTCTGGTTGCCCACCCAGAGGAAGAGGCCTTCCTTGGCCGGGATTCTGGGCCGGCTCCTCCATCCCAGGGCGTCTGCCATGTGGGCGAAGTACACGTCCCTGGTGCCCGCACCTCCCACGAAGGGACCGCCAGTGAAGACGCCTTCCCCGGACATGGCGCTGGCGTAGGCGGGGCGGAACTTGAGCTGCTTCTTGGTCAGCCAGTGAGTGACGTACAGGCTGCCGCCCTTCAGACTGAGGTCATTGATCCGCTGCAAGAATCCTCTATCAAGGTGGCTGGGCCCGATGAGCTTGTTGAAGGTCTGCCGGATGTCGGTAGCGCTGATCACCGCCTTCTTGGCCCAGATCCTCTTCTCGCCGCGGGGGGCGGTATCTCTCAGGCGGACACCCACTGCCGTGCCGTTGCTGACTATGATCTCCTCCACCGGGCAGCATGTGCGGGCTACCACGCCGTGGGCTATGGCGCAGCGCAACAGCGCATGGTAGTAGCCGTGGATGTTGCCGCGCGGGCCCACCGGCCTGGGAATGAATGGCGGTGTGACAGCTATGACACTGCACAACGCCGGGACAGCCTGTCCCTCGTGGTGTCCGAAAGCTCCGGACACCGCGGCGGTATAGGCCATGATCGTCTTCATCTGTTCGCCGGTCTGGAAATGCGCATCCATGAAATCGAAAAAGGTCCACCGGAGAAGCTCCTCGGTCCAGATATCAGGTGCATGCTTCTTGTACACCTGCATGAATGGGATATTCTCCGCTGTGAGTTCGACCTCGGGGGGATGTGGAGGGCACCAGAAGGTGGCTCTCAGCAATTCCTGGGTGAAAGGTGGTGTGCCAAGGTAGCCGGCTATCTTGCCAAAACCCATGGCTGACGTGTCGTCTACCTGGTACATACCTTCGCCGGTCATGAATCCCGTCGCCATCGGCCGGTACTCGGGATGCCGGGCATGAAGATCCATGCGGAAGCCGTACTTCCACAGCTCCAGTTGCTCCCACCCCGGCGCAGCCCCCCCATAATTGGCGATGGCATGAGGGGCGATGCGGGCGCCGGCGACCGGCTCGGTGTTCTCCTGGGCGCCGCCGCATTCTGGCCTCTCCTCGAGAATGCAGACACTCAGCCCGCATTTGGCCAGATAGGCCGCAATAGTTGTGCCGTTGTGTCCTCCACCCACGATGACTATGTCATAGCTTTCGTCTGCACCCATACTATCCTCCTGCTAAACAATTTGCCTGATGTAAACGTGACCCACTTCCAAAGCTGCCTGCAATGCCAGAAACTGCCATGCTCGCTGTCTCACCCCCCAACGACATCAGCCGCGCCGCGTGCAGCGCGTGATGAACTATATTAACCCGGACCAAACATTTCAAGTGTCGGGAGTCTTCTGATTCGGTTGTCAGGAATTTCCCTACGTACCCGCCCTAGCCTGATTGATCTGTACTTGTGCGACTGGGCATTTTATCGATGAGACCGTGCTGAATGGCAAACTGGCAGATATCAACGTCATTGCGCAGGTGCAGCTTGTGTAGGACACGTGAGCGGTAGGTCTCGACGGTCTTGACACTAAGCTCCAGATCCGCCGCCACCCCCTTGAGCTCCTGCCCCTGTGCCAGGAGACAAAGGACCTGAAGCTCCCGGTCGGAAAGGCTCTCCAGCAGGCCGAATCCCGACTGGCTCGACAGGAGCTGAAGATTCACCACATCCTGGCCCTCTTCAGACAGGAAGCGCTTCCCCCGCGCCACCGCGCGGACCGCATGGTGAAGCTGCTGCGTAGAGGAACCCTTGGTGAGATATCCCAGGCAACCCGCCTTGAGGGTCCGGATGGCGTATTGCTCTTCATGGAACCTGGTCAGCATGAGAATCCTCGCCTGGGGATACAGCGAAAGGATGCGCTTGCTGGCCTCCATGCCGTCCAGCTCAGGCATGGAGATATCCATTACTACCATGTCCGGGCTCACTTCCTGGTACTTGTCCACTGCCTCCCGCCCGTCGCAAGCCTCAGCTATGATCCGGATGTCCGGCGCCTGCTCCAACACACGCCTCAGTCCTGCCCGGACCAGGCTGTGGTCATCGACCAGGAGCACCCTGATGGCGCTCTTGGTCCAGGGCTTCGATACCGCCGTCTGCGCCGATGCCAGCTCGGCACCGGCGCCGGTCCCAGTCTGGGCCACACTCAAAGGCAGATGGGCTGCCACTCGAAGGCCGGCACCCCGATTGCGCCTCATGGTGATCCTTCCCCCAACCAGGCTGGCCCGCTCACGCATACCGAGAAGGCCCAGGGACGTGCCCTCAGAAAGCCGCCCGAGGTCCATACCCACTCCATTATCGGAAACACAGATATTCACAACGCCGTGACCGCTGGTGACCTTGACCTTGGCCTGCGAAGCCCTGGAGTGTTTCCAGACATTCACCAGCGCTTCCTGCAGG
>DAIQQD010000238.1:0-3356 GCA_036787015.1 Chloroflexota bacterium | reverse complement strand
ATATGGGCAAGCTGCCTCCGGTAGAGGAATACAACCCGGTCATCTGGTGTCACAGTCTGGCAGATCCGGCCTACGCGCCGCCCGGGATGCATTCGGCCCAGTGCGAGATGCAGGGGCCCCAAGCCACCGACATGCCGGAGAAGGAGTACCTGAAACTCAAAGAGGAGTTTGCCGAGAATCTGATCCGCGTCTGGGGCGACTACGCGCCCAACATCAACTGGGACACCATCATCGGCGTTGACACCAATTCCCCATTGGACAACCTGCGCCTGAAGAACTTGGCGCCGCATGGCAACTTCTCAGGCTGTGACCAGTCTGTCTTCCAGCGCGCTGGGAACAGGCCTTGTCCGGAACTGGCCAACCACAGAACGCCGGTGAAGAACCTCTTCTGCACCGGAGGCTACTGGCACCTTGGCTCTAATGCCAGCTGTGAGGCAGCCTACAACTGCTACAAGATCATGGCCACGGACATGGGGCTGCCCAAGCTCTGGGAGGAGAAGGGCAAAGAGGAACCCGATTCGCTGGTGGAGTGGACGCGGTGGGCCACCAAGAAGGCGAGGGAGGCGTTTCAGCCCAGGGAGTGAGTCCCCCCCCTCGTAAATCCCGTCCGCGCCATGGCGCGGACGACATATACTGCCAGAGGGAATTCAACGCTGGTAGCGTAGAGGTTTAGCAGATAGGTCCTGCTGTCTGCTGGCATGACACAGAGGCCCACACGGGCTGCTGATGTGCCCGCGTGAATCCATCCTTAATCTCAAACGCTGCTAGAGCTTCTTGGCCGCAGCGTGTCCTTCGTGAATTGCGTAACACATCAACCGCATGGGCTCTACGCAATCTCCGACCTTCGCCGCTTTCACACCCTTCTTCTCGAGGGCATTGGCTATTTCATCATTGGATACAAACTCCGGAACGTAGACCACGGTATCGGCAGGGATGGTCTCCTTCTTGCCTTTTCTTACCACAACCACGCCGCGGTCTGTTATCTCCACAGGCTCCACGCCCAGTTGCATGCTTATGTTGGGAGTCTTGGGCAATACATCCATGATTGCCTGGCTCTGCATGCCGGACTCGGCGGCTCCCATATCCGTGGCCAGTTGCGTCACGTTCTCCTGTGTGAAGAGCAGGGTAGCTCTCTTGTTCAACTCGTTGGCATAGAAGGCAACGTCCACACAACGTATCTCGTAATCGGTCGCCAGTATCACAATGTTGTTGCCTTTCATCTTGCCCTGCAGGGCCTCCACGAAATCGATCGCGATGGGCTTGTCAATCCCCTTGATCTTGGGCTTGCTTCTCTTGGAGCCGGTGGCCACAATTACGGCATCGTATTTGCCCTTTTGTATGGTGTCAGCAGTAGCCTCTTCGTGTCTTACATTAACGCCCAGCCTCTTCATTTCATGCCGGAAATGGGAGAGCAGGCGCGCCTTATCGACTCTGAACGCGGGAACGGCATCCTCAACCAAATTGCCCCCTAGCACGTCTCTCTTCTCGTATAGCGTCACTTTGTGCCCCTTGGTAGCTGCTACCCATGCGGCTTGCAGTCCACCCGGTCCGGCCCCGATTACGGCCACATTCTTGGGGCTCGTCGTCTTGTCCAGAGTTCCCTCGTATTTCGTCTGGAACTCAGGGTTCACAGAGCAGGTGAATACTCCTGACTTCATCACGGCAGCACCGCCACAGCTGATATTCTGTCTGACGCAGGGCCGAATCTCATTGACCCTGCCTTCCCGGGCCTTGTTGGGCCACTCAGGATCCGCCCACAAAGGCCTGCCGATGGCAACGAAGTCTGCTTTGCCTGTGGCTAGTATCTCCTCTGCCAGCTCTGGTACGGTTATTCCCCCGTTGCATATAACGGGGACCTTTATTCCGCCCGACCTCTTAATCTCCTCAGCCAGGAAGACATTGGTGCCGCGGGGATAGTATATAGGGATAATTATCCTGTAATGGGTGAAGGCTCCGGCAGACGACACGTTGATAGCGTCCGCTCCGGCTTTCTCCAAAGCCTGGGCAAATGGTATGGACTCTGCCAGAGTTATACCGCCCTCTTCCCATTCCGTACCGCTGATTCTGCAGCTAACGGGGAAATCGCTGCCTACATTCTTCTTCACACTCTTCAGGACTTCGATGGGGAATCTCATCCGCTTCTCCAAACTGCCGCCCCATTGATCTGTGCGCAGGTTGTATTTCGGAGAGTAGAACGCATCAGGCAGATAGCCGTGGGCCATATGGATCTCGACCATTTCGAAGCCGGCTTTCTTGGCTCTGAGCGCTGCCTGGCCGTAGTTCTGAATAACCTCCTCGATCTGTGCTTCGGTCATCTCTTCACAGTCCTGCTTCATGCCCATGATATTCAAATAGGGAAACTTCGAGGGGCCGAAACTGGGCTGGCCTAGCTTGCACCCGCCACCATGGCACACCTGTATGCCGGCGCTGGCGCCGTTTTCCTTGAGCACCTTTGCCAGACCTGTTAACCCGGGGATAGTCTCATCGCTGCCTATCATTATCATGCCTGGGAGTTCTGCCGCACCTACGTAATCGATAGCGGCCATTTCTACAATCACCAGCCCCACGCCTCCCTTGGCCCAGTTACGATAGTAGTTCAGTTGCTTCTCAGTTATGAAACCCGTCTTGTAATTGGCGGTACCCAGGTGCTGTGCTGGTTTCACAAGCCTGTTCTTGATCTCCAGATTCCCTATCTTGCCGGGGCGAAATATATGATCGAACATCGGTCTTCTCCCCTCCAGATTCACTTCTCTTGTCAAGTATGCGATGTCGCCCTCAAAATCGCAGTCCTCAACTGGGATCTGACGATATCAAGGACCTTCGTACCTCAGAGGCCGATTCACCGGGAATGAAGCCAATCTCTACGTGGATTCGTCCGCCTACCACTTCTTGGGTAATGGTCTCGGCTTGTTCCTGTTCTTTATGCCTTTAATCAGAAATACCAGAATCTTGTTCTTAACAAAAAGCCCCATTAACTGCAAGAGGTCCTTATGATCCAGAGCCAGCTTGGTATCCAAATCGAAATCAGTCTTGGTTTCAACTGCTACATTGACCACAACATAGTCGCCCGATACCTTCAGCTTGCCCATCTTCCCATCTGCGTCGATCTTGCCGAGCTCAGGTGACGCTATTCTCAGTTTCATACTCTAAAACTCCACCGGCGGTTTGGGGTTCTTCCGTGATCTGAATCCCGTGATCAGGAATAGGGGGACCGAACTCAGAGCCATGTTCTTGATCAGAGTCGTAATGTCGCGGTGATCTAACGCCACCTGCACGGTCCACTCTGCTTTCCCTTCAGTATGGCAATTCAGGATCATATAGTCGCCGTTGAGCTTGACCTTGTCGGCCTTGCCATC
>DAIQQD010000237.1:0-3357 GCA_036787015.1 Chloroflexota bacterium | reverse complement strand
TGGCCAGGGCGTTGAAGGCCTGGATGATGGTGTGCACCTGTGGCAGATTTTCGCAGCTCGTCCCCATCTGCTTCCAGGCGAAAGGCACCGCGTCCAGGCGCAGGAACTCGACGCCGACGTTTGCCAGGAACAGGATGTCGCCCAACATGCCGTCGAACACGGCCGGGTTTGAGTAGTTCAGATCCCATTGAAATGGGTTGAAGGTCGTCCATACCCAGCGATCGAGCTCGCGGCGGTAGGTGAAACTGCCAGGCGCGTGCTCGGGAAAGATCTCCCGCAGGTGGCGCTCGTACTGGTCGGGCAAGGTGCGGTCGGGGAACATGAAGAAAAAGTCCTGATAGTCCTCGTCGCCGGCCAGCGCTTTCTGAGCCCACAGGTGCTCGTCGCTGGTGTGGTTGAACACAAAGTCGAGCGTCAGGCTGATGCCGTTCTCGCGCAGCGCCCTGGCCAGGCCTGTCAGCTCCTCCGTGGTACCCAGGGCGGGGTTCACCTCGCGGTAGCTGCTCACAGCATAGCCGCCGTCGTTGATTTCCGGCACCTGATAGAGCGGCATCAGATGCAGATAGGTCAACCCTAGCTCCTTGAAGTAGGGGATCTTTTGCCGGACGCCGGCCAGGTTGCCGGCAAACAGATCGACATAACACACCCCACCTACCATCTGCTCCGATTGGAACCAGAGGCGATCGGCTTCGCGCCGCGCATCCAATGCCTTGAGATCGGGCGGGCGGTCGACGTAGGCCCGCGTTACCGTCCTCAGGATCACCTCGAGGTGGTAGAAGAAGGAGTAGTAGGTGCCGTACAGCTCCAGCAGCAGGGCAAAGGCCTCGGGGAAATGATCGTGCATGCGCTGCCAGAAGAGGTCACGGGCTTGTGGCTCGACCTGTTCCAGCAGGGGCTCAAAACGTGGTCTCAGCCGCTCCAGCGATTTTCGAGCTTTACGCTCCACGGGTCCTTTCCTCCATTTTCGGATTGCGCAGCAGCAGCTAGAGGGCAAAGCCGGTCAGCATGGTGAGCATCACCCCAGAGAGCACGATAGGCGGCAATGCGACCTGCCCGGAGGCAGGGCGATGGTCGACAGCACGAGCCAGCCCAGGAGCCAGCCCCACGCCGTGGCCATCTGCCAACAGAAGAAGAAGGCCCGGTCGAAGGCGAGGATCTTCTGCTTCTGTTCAGGCATTCGGCTCCATCCATGCCAGGGAGAATAGCATTGCCAGACATCGGAAGTCTCACTGCTGAGCAGAGACTTCCGATGTCTAACACTAGTGAAGATGGGCTATCCTTTCACGGCACCCGCCGTGAGGCCGGCCACGATCTTTTGCTGGAAAATGAGAACCAGGATGACCAGCGGGACGGTGACCGTGACTGCAGCAGCCATGATCTCGCCAAAGGGCTCCTGGCGAGCGATGGTGCCAGTAAAAAGGGCGATGGCCACCGGTACTGTCCGAGATGCCGGATCAATGGTAGTGAAGGTCAAGGCGAACAGGTACTCATTCCAGGCAGCGATAAAGGCCAGCAGGCCGGTCGTCACCAACGCAGGCAAGGTGAGGGGCAGCAGGATCATGCGAAAAGTCTGGAAGGGCGATGCCCCGTCAACCTGAGCCGACTGCATGATCTCGCCCGGCAGGCCTTTGAAGAAGCTGGTCATGACCCAAACGGTGAAGGGCATGGTAAAGATCATGTACGACAAGATCATGCTTGGGATGGGGTGCAAGTCAAGGGTGGTGATGACCGCATATAGGCCCGACAGGACGGCGATTTGCGGGAACATGGTCATGGCCAAGATCAGATACAGCGATGCCGTCTTGCCCCTGAATCGGAGCTTACCCAAGGCAAAGGCCCCAAAAGAGCCGATAAAGAGACAAAGAGCGGTAGTAGAAGTGGCGACTATGGCGCTGTTGACCAGACCGCGGGTGAACTTGTCGTTCTGAAAGATAGCGCGGTAGTTGTCCGCAACCGGATTCTGGGGCCACAGGGTGGCTGGAGTTCTCTGAAGCTCACCTTCGGTCTTGAGCGATGAGTTGAGCGCCCAGTAGAAGGGAAAGAGCATGTACACAAATATGAATAGGATCAGCATCCAGAAGAGGGTGCGGCCGATGATGTATCGTATTTTCTTGTTCATTCTGTCTGCACCCCCAACGCCCGGATGTAGAGCACCGCGAAAAGAAAGATCAGCAGGAAGATGATGACACTCGCTGCTGACGACAGACCAGCGTTCTGGTATTGGATGAGCTGATCCTGGGCAAAGCTAGCCATCGAGTAGCGGGTCCGGGACAGAAGCACCTGGAAGACGTCAAAGACGCGCAGGGCGTCCAGCGTGCGGAAGATGAGAGCCACGGTCAACGCCGGTGTCAACAGGGGAAGTGTGATTTTGAAGAATTGGTAAACCTTGCTGGCACCGTCCACGTCGGCGGCTTCGTACAGGTCGGATGGGATAGTTTGAAGGCCAGCCAGAAGCAGCAAGGCCATAAAGGGCGTCGTTTTCCAGACATCGACGGCGATGATGGCCGGGAGCTGCAGAGAGGCCTCACGGAGAAACGCCGTCTGGCCATCTGTCAAGCCGAGCCCGCCCAAGATGACGTTGACAAGGCCAGTGCGGGTGGGGCCGAGCATCCATTGCCATATCCTGGCGGAGACAACGGTGATGATCGCCCACGGAACCAGCATCGTGGCACGCATGACGCCCCGGCCTTTGAAGCCACTGCTCACGACAAGGGCCACACCAAGACCCAGGATCGTCTCCAGGAAGACAGAGATCAACGAAAAGACTGTAGTGTCCTTGATCGACTTGATAAAGTCTGGTTGGGTGGCGCCGATGACATAGCTGTTGCCAAAGAGGCTGAACTGAGCCAGCTCCCGATAACGGCGGGGTTCCCGGGGCAACACTGTGATGGGTCGCTCGTAAACGGGCTGGCCTGTGTCAGGGTCGATGGCCTGCTGTCCGGTGGCTTCGTCGATGACCGGAGGCAGCTTTTTGATCGTCATGCCCAACAGTTCGGCATAGTTGCTCAGGCCGACGAACTCGACTGGTTGCCCACTGGCAAAGACCTTGTTGGTAAAGCTGTCACGGAAGACGGTGTAGAGGGGATAGACGGCGATGAGGAGGATGACCACAAATGCAGGCAGCAGCATGGTGAAGGCCAATCGCTCCTCCCGCTTGGCTACCTCGGACATACGCTGTCGTTTTCTGCGTATTTTGGCCACGGGTTAGACCTCCTGTCTGACGTGAGTTACGTGGGTCGGGTGGGGTAAGCCCCACCCGACCCTATTTCCGGAGACCTAGCTCTACTAAGGCGTACCGCTGCCGAAGCCGGTGATATCCTGGAGGTTCAGCTCCAGCTCTTCCAGGGCGCTCTGGGC
>DAIQQD010000236.1:0-3361 GCA_036787015.1 Chloroflexota bacterium | reverse complement strand
ACTGGTACCCCGACTATATCAAGGAGGGGCGCTTCGGCGACTGGCTGGAGCACAATATCGACTGGGGCCTCTCCCGCGAGAGATACTGGGGAACGCCGCTCCCCATCTGGCGCTGCAGCCGCGACCCCGGCCACATGGAGTGTATCGGCGGCATCCAGGAACTCAAATCCAAGCCCGGCGTGGCCGGCATCGTCGAGCCGGTGGACCCGCACCGGCCCTTTGTGGATGAGATAACCTTCGACTGCGGCCAGTGCGGCGGCATGATGAAGCGGGCGCCCGAGGTGCTCGACGCCTGGTTCGACTCCGGCGCTATGCCTCTGGCCCAGTTCCACTACCCGTTCGAGGACAAGGCGGAGTTCGAAACCCGCTTCCCGGGGGACTACATCGCCGAGGCCATCGACCAGACCCGGGGCTGGTTCTACACGCTCCACGCCCTGTCCATACTACTGTTTGGAAAACCTTGCTTCAAGAACGTGGTCTGCCTGGGGCACATCGTCGATGCCAAGGGCGAGAAGATGAGCAAGTCCAAGGGAAACGTCATCGACCCCTGGCGGATCATCAACAACCAGGGCGCGGACGCGCTGCGCTGGTACATGTTCACCACCAGCCCCGCCGGCAACGTCAAGCGCCTTTCTATCGACCAGGTCAACGAGGCCATGCGCAAGGTGCTGTCCACCGTGTGGAACACCTACTCCTTCTTCGTCATCTACGCCAACATCGACCAGTTCGACCCGGTCAAGGCCAAGCGTCCGGCTGCCTTGACCGACGAGCTGGACCGCTGGATCATCTCGGAGCTGAACCAGCTCATCGACGAAGTGGACAAGGCCTACACCAACTACGACCCCACCGAGGCCGGCAGGAAGATCGAGGAGTTCGTCGACTACCTCTCCAACTGGTACGTCAGGCGGAACCGGCGGCGCTTCTGGAAGGGCGAGAACGACACCGACAAGCTGTCCGCCTACTTCGCCCTCTACGACTGCCTGGTCACGCTGTCCAAGCTCATGGCGCCGTTGACGCCGTTCCTGTCGGAGGAGCTGTATCAGAACCTGGTGAGGGCGGTTGATCCGCAGGCGCCGGAGAGCGTTCATCTGTGCGACTTCCCCAAGGCCGATATGTCCAAGGTGGACGAGAAGCTGGAGGCGGACACCAGGCTGGTGATGAAGGTCTGCAGCATCGGGCGGGCGGCCCGCAGCAAGGCTGGCATCAAGGTACGCCAGCCCGTAGCCAGAGTGATCGTCAAGACCAGGGCCAAGAGCGAGCAGGAGAGCCTGCGGTGTCTGGCCCCGCAGGTGCTGGAGGAGCTCAACGTCAAGGCGCTGGAGTTCGCCGAGCCGGATGCTGACTTGGCAGGCCAGTCGTGCTACTGCACCATGGAGGATGGGGGCTGCGTCGTGGCCGTGCCCACCGAGATACCGGCCGAACTCATCGAGGAAGGCATAGCCCGCGAGCTAACGCACCGCATCCAGAGCATGCGCAAAGAAGCCGGGTTCGAGATCGCCGACTACATCGTCACCTACTACCAGGCGGAGCCGTCTCTGCAGAAGGCCATCGAGAGCCAGTCCGCCTACATCAAGCAGGAGACCCTGTCCAAGGAGCTCCTCAACCAGCCGCCCGCCGAGGGCGCCTTCTCCCAGAAGGCCAAGATCGAGGGGCGGGAGGTAACGCTGGGAGTGAAGAGGCTGGGCAACTAGTCGACCGTGGCACAACAAAGTGACTGCGCTATGCCAAAGACTCAAACCACCTGAGTCCTGCACCGCAGTCAGAAGCCGTTTGCTGCTCTTTGCATTCGACATGAAGTTGGGCCTGCTATAATCTCTGACAGCAGTCTCGCGACGCGCCCGATCCACTGATCAAAGCGACTATGGAAGGCTACTTCTTCATCTGTGACTTGCTCGGGTTCTCCAACGTCGTCGAGAACTCGTCGGAGGATGAGTTATCGAAGCGAATCCAGGCATGGGTGAGCCTGGTTGAGATGGCAGCATCCGACTGCCATGTTACTAGGCATCAGCTCATCTCCGATACCCTGTTCGCTGCTGCAGATTCAGGAGCCGGAGAGTTGAGGAAGTTCGTGGAGTTCGCGAGATATCTCCTCTCGCATGGCATCAGTCAGTCGCTTCCAGTTCGTGGGGCCATCACCTACGGGCGATATGAGTGGGACGAGCTTACCTACGGCAAGGCAGTTATCCGGGCGCATGAACTCGAGACCATGCAGAATTGGATTGGCGTCACTTGTGACAACCTTCTACCTAACATCGGTGACTTATGGGGCACGGACTCAGTCATCTGTTATCCACCACCTATGAAAGGAAGCCCCGTCAAGATCTACCCGGTAGTGGTCTGGAATGTCCCCAAAATCAGCGACCTAGTCAATTTACTCACTTGGGGAGGTCTAACGAAGAAAGGCGACTTGCTGAGTTGGGACTGGGCCGACAAGGTGAACAATACTGCTCTGCTGGGCATGTACAGGGATTGGCTGGCTGCCCAGGGAAGGTCTGGGAAGGAATTCTATGGATTCTCGCCGATGCAGGTGCTGAGTGAAAAAGGCGTCATTCCAGACGTTTCTGAATGAGACATTAGACAAGCGGCACCATCAACATGCCACACTATCAATGGGCACGATGACCAGAAAAAGGAGGTATCATGTCCCAAGCTGGCAAGAGGCCCCCTACCCTTGGGAAAGAGATACCGTGGAAGCGAGTTGAAGGCGAACTCCTTCGGGTGAAGTCGTGCCACTTCGTTGCATCAATTGAGAATGGCGTGGTCAAGGCAGCTCCAGTAGGCGCTTACGGAGTACTGGTTGTTGAGTGTCCGAACCTGACTGGCGAAGCCCTCATCATGGTGTCGCAGAAAGTAGACTTCAAACACCTCTGGGAGTTGTACAAAGAGAGACAGGTGGCAGATGATGAAGAGGTTCTGTTGGGTTACGCTCCTGTAGGAGAGCGTGGGCTAGGGAGACTAGTCAGGATGTTCCTTCCATGCCTAGACATCATGGTGTACCCGAGAGGCCACTTGGAAGAGATCTACGATCCGAAATTCAAGCCTCAGAGTGGTGCGGATTGGTACCGGGTGAGAGCGAGATGGAAGCCATCTGAACCGTAGGAGGTGAAGCAAGAACGTAGGGTGGATCAAGCGAAGCGGATCCACCATCATCTTGCATATTGCCGTACGGAGACCGTGATGGATCCGTCCGCCTGAAGCGGACTTGATCCACCCTACACCTAAGACAACCGCCGCCTTTCCACCTGATAGGCTCCCCAGGATTGGATGACCACACAGATTATGCCGGTGTAGACCACGATCTTCTGTCCCACCGCCTGGATAGTCAGCCCCCTGTCTGTCTCCACCTCCGGCCCGCTGAATA
>DAIQQD010000045.1:0-12205 GCA_036787015.1 Chloroflexota bacterium | reverse complement strand
GCTACAAGTACATTCTCTACGAGGCAAAGGACCACATCGCCACCATCACTATGAACAAGCCGGACAAGTATAACGCCTTCCAGTGGCTGGGTCGCGGCGAGGACGCCAAGGAAGTCTGGGATGCCTTCCAGAAGGCAGAAGATGACGACGACGTTAAGGTAATCATCCTGAAGGGTTCAGGGAAGGCCTTCACCGTCGGCCATGACCTGAGCAAGGTGGGCTTCCTCTACGGCTTCGGCACGACGAAGGACGACCGCAAACCCAGCCAGAGGATCCGCCTGAAGTATGACAAGATGGGCATGGACGACAACATGATGCATGTCTTCTTGAACCAGAAGATCACTATCTGTCAGCTTCACGGCTACTGCATCGGCGGCGGCGTCTACTTCCCGCTGTTGACCGATTTTGCCATCGCGGCTGATGATGCCAAGCTGGGACTCACCGAGCAGCGCCTGGGCTTTTCCGGCAGCGGCGTATTCGGCATCACTCACCTTATCTATCATGTCGGAATGAAGAGGGCACTGGATTTGCTGCTCACCGGCAGGACCATCACCGGCAAGGAAGCCGCGGCGATCGGCTTGGTCACCAAGTCAGTTCCCCCAGACAAGCTGGATGAAGAGGTCATGAAGCTGGCCAAGGCCATCACCCTCCTGCCGCGCGACGGCATCGCCATCGGCAAGGCCACCCGCCATGTGATCTACGACAGGCTCGGCCTTATCAGCGACTTCATTCCGGCCTACATCTCGCACACCCTCTTCACCAACCTGCGCTGGGAATCCGATGAGTTCAACTTCTTTAAGCAGAGAAGAGACACGGGCAGCGCCAAGGATGCGTTCCATGCCAGAGACGCTCGCTTCAAAGGGTTGATCGAGTAACCAAAGAGCCTTCTGAGGCGACTCAAGAGGGACTCCGTGCCGAGCATGGAGTCCCTCTTTGTTTGGGGACAAGAACAAACCCTGACGGCACATGCCAAGTCTCTGAGAAAGCATACTGAGCAGCGCCTCATGGGCTACCCTTTCCTGGATTCCCGCCCACGTGTAAATGATACGCGCGGATGGCGGGTTTCGCTTTGCTCCACCCCCCTACAATGGTGACCCCAGGGCGTGCAGAGGGGCAAAGCCCCTCTCGGTTGCTCATCATTCCCCCTTTGCCAAAGGGGGACACAGGGGGATTGGTTCGGGGGATGAGGTAGAGATGGGCAGAGGCCACTCCGCACCTGGACTTCGCGGCCACGACAGAGCGTGGCCCTCCGAGGTTTCTCATGGATTCCCGCCTGCACGGGAATGACGCACTTGTGCTGACGTTGGCTGCCATCCTGGTCTTCATTTGCCGGGATGGTGAAATCCTCTGGCCACAGGCCATTCACATCAACTGTTCGGCCAAAAGACTAAGTGTTATACTGATTAGCGCGGCTGCTTTCTGAGGAGGAATCGATGGTTGACGAGCTCAAAGTCTTCACCGGAAATGCGCACCCGGCCCTGGCACAGGGGATTTGCGAGTACTTGGGCATCCCGCTGGGCAAGGCCGAAGTCACCGAGTTCCCCAACGAGAACATCTTCGTCAGACTGCTGGAGAGCGTGCGCGAGCGAGACGTCTTTGTCGTCCAACCGATTTGTTCTCCGGTGAACAAGAGCATGATGGAGCTCCTGATCATGCTGGATGCCATCAAGCGCGCCTCCGCCGGCAGGATAACCGCCGTGGTGCCGTACTATGGCTACGGACGCACCGACAAGAAAGACCAGCCCCGGGTGCCGATAACGGCTAGGCTGGTGGCCGACCTCCTCACCGTGGCCGGCGCCAATCGACTGCTGACCGTCGATCTGCACGCCGGACAGATCCAGGGCTTCTTCCAGATCCCCGTGGACGAACTGACCGCACTTCACCTGTTCACCCGACACGTTCAGGAGAAAAAGCTGGACAACCTGGTGGTAGTGGCCACAGATATCGGCATATCCAAGAGAGCGCGAGACCTGGCGGACCGACTCAAGACACCACTGGCCATCGTGGAGAAGCGCCGCATCGGCAACAGCAGCAAGGCCGTCACCCTGAATGTCATCGGCGAAGTCAAGGGCATGCGCGCCCTGACGCTGGATGATGAAATAGACACCGGCGGATCACTGGTTGGCGCTGTGAACGCCTTGCTGGAGCAGGGGGCCAAAGAGGTGTATTCCTGCTGCACCCACCCCATATTCTCCGGACAGGCGACTGAGAAGATCCAGGCCAGCCCGGTGAAGGAAGTGGTGATTACCGATACTGTCCCTCTTCCAGCTAGCAAGAAGGTGAAGAAGATAACCGTCCTTTCCATGGCTCCGCTCCTGGGCGAGGCCATACACCGCATCCACACCGGCCTGTCCATGGGAGCCATGTTCGAATAAGAGGATATATGCTCAAGTGGCTGGATGGCCTTCTTGATTCGAACGAGCGCGAAATCAAGCGGCTGCAACCCCTGGTAACCAAGATCAACTCCTTAGAGCCCGACTTCCAGCGGCTTACCGACGCTGAACTGCGGGCCAGGACCGATCACTTCAAGGCCAGATACCAGGACAAGAAGAAGCTCGATGATCTGCTGCCCGAGGCCTTTGCCGCCGTCCGCGAGGCTGGCCGGCGCACCATAGGGCAGCGGCACTTTGACGTGCAGCTCATGGGAGGCATGGTCCTCCACCAGGGGAAGATCGCCGAAATGAAGACCGGCGAAGGCAAGACCCTGGTGGCCACTCTGCCTCTGTACCTCAATGCCATCACCGGCGAAGGCTGCCACCTGGTCACCGTCAACGACTACCTGGCCAAGCGTGACTGCCACTGGATGGGGCCCATCTTTCACGCTCTGGGAATGTGCGTGGCCACCATTCAGCACGAGGCCTCTTTCCAGTACGACCCTGAGCACGAAGCCGAAGACCAACGATGGCGCCGCCTGAAGCCCGTCTCACGCAAGCAGGCTTACCAGGCCGATATCACCTATGGGACGAACAACGAGTTCGGCTTTGACTACCTGCGCGACAACATGGTGGTGGACCTCAGTCAGTGCGCGCAGCGCCCTCTGAACTTCGGCATCGTGGACGAAGTCGACTATATCCTCATTGACGAGGCCCGGACCCCTCTGATCATCAGCGGCGCCGCCGAAGAATCGGCCCAGAAATACCAGACCTTCGCGCGGCTGGTGCCCAGTCTGGTGGAAGACACCGACTACACCGTCGACCTGAAGGACCGGGCTGTCTCCATCACTGACAGCGGAATCGTCAAGATGGAAGGCATGCTCCGCAAAGAGGGCTTGCTCAAGTCGCCGGACCTCTATGATCCCAGCAACTACGCCCTGACCCACTACCTGGACAGCGCCCTCAAGGCCCATGTGCTGTTCCGGAGAGACAAGGACTACGTGGTAAAGAACGGCGAGGTGATCATCGTCGATGAGTTCACCGGCCGCATGATGCCCGGCCGGCGCTACTCCGAAGGACTTCACCAAGCCATTGAAGCCAAGGAAAGGGTGAAGGTCCAGAGAGAGTCGGTGACCCTGGCCACCATCACCTTCCAGAACTACTTCCGCCTATACCAGAAGCTGGCCGGCATGACCGGAACGGCGGCCACCGAGGCCGAGGAGTTCGCCAAGATATACAAGCTGGAAGTGGTGGCCATTCCCACCAACAGGGAGATGATCCGCGAGGACTACCCCGACCAGATCTTCAGCACGGAAGAAGTCAAGTTCAAAGCCGTATGCAACGAAGTGGAGGAGTTCCACAAAGAGCAGCGTCCGGTGCTCATCGGGACCGCCTCCATCGAGACCTCGGAGCGGCTCAGCGACATGCTCATGCGGAGGGGCATCAAGCACGAGGTGTTGAACGCCAAGCTCCACGAGAAGGAAGCCTACATCATCGCTCAGGCCGGGAAGCCGGGAGTCGTCACGGTAGCCACCAACATGGCCGGCCGCGGTGTAGACATCATCCTCGGGGGCAACCCGGAGGAGCGCCCAAAGGAGGAGTGGCAGCCAGACCACGACAAGGTCATGGCCCTCGGCGGGCTGCACGTCATCGGGACAGAGAGGCACGAGGCCCGGCGGATCGACAACCAACTCCGTGGCCGTGCCGGCCGGCAGGGCGATCCGGGCAGTTCCCGTTTCTATGTCTCCATGGAGGACGACATCGTGAAGCGCTTCGGCGGGGACAAGGTCAAAGGACTGATGGAATGGGGAGGCATGGGCGAAGAGGACAGACCCCTGGAGCTTTCCATGTTCAACAAGGTCATCGAGAACGCCCAGGTGAAGGTGGAGGGCTATCACTTCGAGGTGCGCAAACACCTCGTGGACTATGACGACGTGGTGAACAAACACCGCGAGGTCATCTACGGTGAGAGGAAGCGGATACTCAGCGGCGCTGACCTCAAGGCCAATATCCAGTCGCTGATCCGGGAAGAGATACGGGAACTGGTTTCCGTCCACCTCGACAAGGAACAGTCCGACGTGGCAGGCCTGCTGGAAGACATGAAGCGCATCATGCCCGCGCTGCCGCCGGACATGACGCCTCAGGCACTGGCCAGCGTCCGTCCGGAAGAGATCGAGTCCAAGCTGGTGAAGTCGGCGGAATCGCTCTATGACATTAAGGAGAAGGAACTGGGTGAGGAGAACATGCGTCTGCTGGAGCGCCTGGTGATGCTCCGCGTCCTCGACAGTCTGTGGACAGAGCACCTCACCATGATAGACCACATGCGCCAGGGCATCGGCCTGCAGGCGGTCGGCCACAGCGACCCGCTGGTGGCCTACAAGAAAGAGGGCCATGCTCTCTTCCAGAGCCTAACGGCCAATATCCGCCACGACCTGGTGCACCTCATCTACAACGCCAATATCGTCAAGAAGGAACCCTCGCAGCAGACAGCCGCCAGCAAGCGGCACGCCGCACCCGTGAACAAGGAGACGGGACGCAACGACCCCTGCCCCTGCGGCAGCGGCAAGAAATACAAGAAGTGCTGCGGCAAATGAACAACGGCGAGGTCGCCAGAGTCTTCCAGGACATCGCCGACCTTCTCGAACTCAAAGGCGAAAGCGTCTTCAAGGTCCGGGCCTACCAGAAGGCGGTACGCTCCATCGAACACCTTCCCGTCGAGCTTTCGCAGTTGAAGGCAGAGGGCAAGCTGCGCGATGTGCCGGGCATCGGCGAAGCCATCGAGAAGAAGATCACTGAACTGCTGGACACGGAGCACCTCAAGTACTACGAGGAACTCCGCGCCGAGTTCCCCGAGGGCGTCATCTCACTGCTCCAGGTGCCGGGCGTCGGCCCGAAGACGGCCATGCGGCTGTCCACCGAGCTGGGCGTGAAGTCGATCGAGGACCTGGAGAAGGCCATCCTGGACGGGAGGGTGGCCGGCCTGTTCCGCATGGGCGACAAGACCGCGGAGAACATCCTGCGCGGCCTCCAGTCCATGCGCACCAAGGAGCAGCGCATACCCATCGGCACCGCTCTGCCTCTGGCTGAGGAGATCATGGCTTCTCTCCAGGAACGCGTGGCCGTGCGCAACCTGACGCCGGCGGGGAGCCTGCGGCGCTTCCGAGAGACCATTGGGGATATCGACCTCATGGGCACCGCCGACGACGCTGAAGCCGTGATCGAGGCTTTCACCACGCTGCCCCAGGTCAGAGAGGTCCTGGCCAAAGGAGGAACCAAGGCCAGCATCGTCACCATGGAGAATCTCCAGGTGGACTTCCGGGTCGTGCCGCACGATGAGTTCGGCTCGCTGCTGCAGTACTTCACCGGCAGCAAGCAGCACAACATCGACCTGCGGGAGAGAGCCTTGCGGCAGGGTCTGAGCCTCAGCGAATACGGGATTACCGTGGTGCAGACCGGCCGGTTGGAGAAGTTCGCTACCGAAGAGGCTTTCTATGCCCGGCTGGGGCTGCAGTACATCCCTCCGGAGTTCCGCGAGGGCACCAACGAGATCATGCTGGCGGAAGAGAAGAGGATCCCCGAGCCAGTGAAGCTCTCAGATATCCGAGGTGACCTGCACGTCCACAGCAACTGGAGCGATGGCCGCGACTCCATAGAGGAGATGGCGCTGGCGGCCAGGGCCCTCGGTTATCAATACATAGCCATCACCGACCACTCCAAAGGGCTGGGCATCGCCCACGGCCTGAATGAAGAGAGAGTCAAGGAGCAGAGGGCGGAGATCAGGAGGCTGAACGAGAACCTTAAGGATTTCCGGATTCTCGCTGGCATCGAGGTGGACATTCGAGCCGATGGTTCACTGGACCTTCCCGACGAGGTTCTGGCGGAGCTCGCCGTGGTGGTGGCGGCCGTCCATTCAGCTATGGGGCAGGAGCAGGAGAAGATGACCGGGCGGATTATCAAGGCGATGGAGAACCCGCATGTGGACATCGTCGCGCATCCCACAGGCCGCCTGCTGGGGGTAAGAGAGGCAATGGCCATGGACATGGAGGCCATCTTCCACGCGGCGGCGCGGACCGGCACCGCCATGGAGATCAACGCCATGCCGGACCGCCTCGACCTGAAGGACATCCACATCTTCCGGGCCAGGGAGTTGGGAGTGAAGCTGACGCTCGGCACAGATTCTCATGCCACCGAGCACCTGCCGCTGATGCGCTTCGGCGTCGGCATCGCGCGCCGCGGTTGGGCCGGGGCGGGGCATATTCTGAACACGCTGTCGGTAGAAGACGTCCTCGCGGCCCTCAAGCGTTGACTTCCACGGCCACGACAGAGCGTGGCCCTCCAGGGGTGTCCCGTTCCCCAAATTCGTTGTCGGCGATTCTCGTTTCTGTCTATCCGCTCTACGCCTGGATTCCCGCCTTCGCGGGAATGACAGAGTATGGGGCGTGCAGAGGGGCGAAGCCCCCTCTGCGTTATTCATCATTCCCCCTTTGCCAAAGGGAGACACAGGGGGATTGGCCCGGTGGATGAGGGGGGAGGTGGGCACAGCCCACCATACGCCCACTGGATGGTAGTGGGGGACAGGGGGCTGAGATTGACGCGGTCAAGTCATATCCTCTACCATTCAACCGATGACAGAGAAGAAGCGCCGGCAATGGGACAGCAGTCGCGTCCGCGCTCTGCGGGAGCACATGGGCCTCACCCAGCAGGAGATGGCCAGCCGACTGGGCACCCGCCAACAGACTATCAGCGAGTGGGAGACTGGCATGTACCAACCGCGCGGGGCTTCCTCCACGTTGCTCACGATGGTAGCGGAGAGGGCGGGGTTCGAGTACAAATCGGGTGAATCCGGTAGGAAGAGCCGCAGGTAGGACTGGCTTCGCTCGCCAAGAACAACTCACTTATCGAGCATCGAGAGTGCCCCATGACACTGGATGACTTCTACGCCGGACAGGAAGAATCCAGGCTCATCTTCGAAACCCTGCGCAGTGCGCTTGACACTGTTGGCCAGGCAGAGCTTCGCGTCAAGAAGAGCCAGGTCGCTTTTCGCCGGCGGAGGGCGTTTGCCTGGGCGTGGATGCCGAGCACCTATCTGCATGGCCGGCATGCTCCCCTGGTGCTCACTATCTCACTCCGGCGCAGGCATCCATCGACGCGCTGGAAGGAGATCGTCGAGCCAAGACCGGGCCGATTCACCCATCACCTGGAATTGCACTCCACAACGGACATCGATGACGAGGTCCGCACATGGTTGCAGGAAGCCTGGGCGGACGCTGCCTAGGCAGGCAGAAGCTCTGTAGGGTGGGTCGAGTGAGGCGAAACCCACCGCCACGCGACATCTCGCCAGTCCGCTGCCGCCGCAAGTGACCTTTTCCTCCCTTGACATCATACACGTTTCCGTGTACGATCTCATTGGCCGCTAATGACGGTGGAGTTGAAGGGAGAAGAAATGGTCCAGAAAGCGGCTATCAGCGAGAACTTCCTGGCCCAAGTCTGGCAACAGCAGTTAGCCGGAAGAGAACCCCTGGTCACCGCGGGCGGAGACATGGTGGAAGTCCTCCATCCGGGCCGCCCAACCCACGACTGCGGGCCGGATTTCCGCGATGCCTTGATCGCCATCAACGGTCACCTCCCACTTCAAGGAGACGTGGAACTCCACGTCAATGCCCGTGACTGGCGGGCACACGGCCACCACAGGGACCCCAACTACGACCGGGTGATACTGCACGTCGCCATGCAGTCCAATGGCATCCTGCATAGCTCTCTCTCTAGTGGAAAAGCCGTCCCGGTCCTCGCCCTGTCTCAACGCCTCAGCGGTTCGACAGAAGAGCTTCGCAATGAGTTATGTCAACCGCCCTTTGGCGAACAACCGTGCTACCAGGCGTTCCTCCGCTACGGCGAGAACGACGTGACTCAGGTAGTCGAGGAGGCTGGAGACGAGCGCTTCCGCCGGAAAGCGCGGAGGTTCGAAGCAGCGTTGATCCACGGACAGCCAGACCAGGTTCTCTACGAAGGCCTGATGAGGGCCCTGGGCTATTCGCAGAACAAGGAACCATTCGAGAGGCTGGCCCGGCTGCTGCTGCTGAAAGCACTTGAGAAAGCCGCCCAACGGGGAGACCACGTTCGCATCCAGGCTCTCATGCTGGGCACAGCGGGGTTGCTGCCCTCGCAGCGCTCCGTGGTCGACAAAGGGCTGGACAGAGCCGGCGAGAACACAACCGAGGCTGAGGATTTGGAGCGAACATGGACCCATTCCGGTCATGCACAGGCCATGAACGCCTCAGAGTGGCGCTTTCACGGTATCAGGCCGGAGAACTCGCCCACGCGGCGCATCGTGGCTGCCGGACACGTGCTGGCCCGCCATCAGGGCAGCCTGTTGCGGAGCGTCCTGCCCGCCCTGAACCGGCTTCCCCTGACAGATATCCAAGAGAACCTGGAGCAGTCCCTGAGGGTGCAGGTCGGTGGATACTGGGCCTCGCACTTTGACTTCGGCGCCGCCTCCGGCTGGCGCCCGGCCCTGATCGGACGGAGCCGGGCCAGAGACATCATTGTGAACGTGTTGCTGCCCTTCTGTCTCGCCTGGGGATCCGTGTCAGCTCAGGAATGGCTCCGCGATGTGTCCCTCGGCCTCTACGAGGACCATCCCGAGATGGAAGAGAACTGGATCACACGCCACATGAAAGAGAAGGTGCTCGGTGGCGACGCCGCCAGGAAGGGCTCCGCTCGACGGCAGCAGGGGCTCATCGAGCTGCACGAGGCATTCTGCGCGGGGCACAGATGCCACGACTGCCCGCTAGGCGGAGGGCATGCCGCGCGTCATGGCCAGGCGTCCGGTGCGGGCTATCTCCTTGATGCCAAACGTGCTCAGTAGTTTGAGAAGCGAGACCAGTTTGTCCTCGTCGCCGGTCACTTCCACAATCAGGGAATCAGCCGCCACATCCACGATATTGGCCCGAAAGACATCGACCAGCTGAATGATCTCATTGCGGGTGGCTGGGGTGGTCTTCACTTTGATCAAAGCCAGTTCCCGATCGACGAGGCTCTCCTCTGTGATATCGTAAAGCTTGATGACGTCAATGATCTTGTCCAGTTGCTTCCTGGCCTGCTCCACCGTGGAGGGATCACCTCCCATCACAATGGTCATCCGGGATATCCCCTCTTTCTCCGTATGACCGACCGCAAGGCTGTCGATGTTGAAGCCGCGCCGGCGCAGCATACTGGCCACGCGATTGAGGACGCCGGGCCGGTCATTGACCAGAGCTACCAGAATATGTTTGTCAGAGGTCATGGATATCACCCTCTTGTTCTAAGATTCCTATTGTTGCTCCCTGCCAGACAGAGATGTAGGGTGGGTTATAGCGAACGCGAAACCCACCATCGCTAAGTCGTAGCTGTCTACAGAACCTCGTTTTCAACCCCCTTTGGTCCCCCACTCTTGGGGGAAGAGAAAAAGAAGATGGGGGACACCCCCAAACCCCCGGCAGGAGTCTTCTCCTGCACCTCTTTAGGATGGGGTGCCTCTCCAACCCGCGGCGAAGGGGCTTGGCCTCTCTGCACGCCCCTGGGCGACCGCGTAGGGGCGCATTGCGTGCGCACGATCCCCAGAAACCCCCGAAGGGAGCCTTCTCTGCACCTCTTTGGAACACGTCACTACTCCGACACCCGATTCGTGCCCGGCATCACCGCTTTCCGCCTGGGGCACTCGAGCTGCTCACAGAAAGCCGCTCCTGGAGGCACTATGGGATACACGTTCTCCTCAGGCTCGACCACAAAATCGATCAGGAAAGGACCCGGATGCTCCATCGCTTTCTGGATAGCAGGGATCACTTCAACCCTCTTCCTTACCCGGAGGCCGGGAATGCCATAGGCTTCGGCTATCTTGACAAAGTCTGGGCCGGACAGAGGCGTAGCCACGTATCGCTTGCCAAAGAACATCTCCTGCCACTGCCGGACCATTCCCAGGTACCCGTTGTTGAGTATGGCGATCTTGATGGCAGTCCTCTCCTGGGCCGCTGTCGCCAACTCCTGTATCGTCATCTGCAGGCTGCCGTCGCCTGCCATACACCAGACCGTCTCGTTCGGGCAGCCGATCTTCGCTCCTATGGCCGCAGGCAGCTCAAAGCCCATGGTCCCCAAACCGCCTGAAGAGATGAGGCTGTTGGGCTTCTTGAAGCAGTAGTGCTGCGCCGACCACATCTGGTGCTGCCCCACCCCGGTGACCACCAGAGCATTGCCATCTGTTGCTTCGCAGATGCTGTGGATGACGAACTGCGGCAGCAATTCCTCCCCACCTCGAATGGCCAGCGAAGGGTGCTCGTGCCGCCAATGATCTATCTGGTTTACCCAGTCCACGCGGGCCTGGCTCGTCACCTCTTCGTTCAGCTCCCGCAGAATGCTCTTGGCATCTCCCACAATGGGGACATCCACTTTGATGTTCTTGCCGATCTCAGCGGGATCGATGTCGATGTGAATAATCCGGGCTTTGGCGGCGAAGGAGCTGGCCTTCATGGTGGCCCGGTCATCGAACCTCATGCCGATGGCCACGACCAGATCCGCCTCATCAACTGCCATGTTGGCAAACGCCAGGCCATGCATACCGAGCATGCCCAGGCTGAGCATATGGTTCCCGGGGAATGAACTTATCCCCAGCAGCGTGGTAATCACTGGAATCTGCGCCTTCTCCGCCAGTTGCTTCAACTCGTCGAAAGCCCGGGAGATGATGACACCTCTCCCGGCAATGATCAGGGGACGCTGCGCCTGGTTGATGAGGCGGGCCGCCTTCTTGATCTGCGCCGGGTGCCCCTTAAGAACCGGCTTGTAGCCCGGAAGATCGACCTTGGCCGGATACTGGAAGTCGGCCTGCTCCACGAAAACGTCCCGGGGTATGTCAATAAGCACGGGCCCCGGCCGGCCGCTGGTGGCCAGGTAGAAGGCCTCCTTGAAGACACGCGCTATCTCATCAGCCCTGAGCACGATGTAGTTGTGTTTGGTGATAGGCAGGGTGATACCCGTGATGTCTATCTCCTGGAAGGCATCCTTTCCGATGTACGGCCGGGCCACCTGTCCGGTGATGGCCACGACCGGGGAGGAATCGAGATGAGCGGTGGCAATGCCAGTGACCAGGTTGGTGGCTCCCGGGCCGGAGGTAGCCACACAGACACCGGGTTTGCCTGTCGCCCGGGCATACGCATCAGCCGCATGGGCAGCCCCCTGCTCATGGCGGACCAGCACGTGCCGGATCTGCGGGTACTGCGGCAGCGCATCGTAGAAGGCCAGCACGGTCCCTCCGGGGAAGCCGAAGATGACCTCCACTCCCTCCCTTATGAGGCTCTCAAATACGATCTGAGCACCGGTCAAGTCCATGCTTCCTCCGTTCAAGATACAAAGACTGCCCCTGTGCTTGCTGAGCTCACCTTCTCGGAATAGCGCTTCAGATAACCGGTGGTTACCTTGGGCTCAAAGGGAGGCAGATCCGCCAGCCGGGCTTTGATCTCGGCTTTCGATAGCTCTACATCCAGCTTACACTTCGGTATGTCAATCGATATTATATCACCGTCCCGAACGGCGGCGATAGGCCCGCGCGCCGCGGCCTCCGGTGAGACATGCCCGATGGCCGATCCGCGGGTGGCTCCGGAGAAGCGCCCATCGGTAATCAGCGCCACCTTGCTGTCCATGCCCATGCCGCTCAGCATTGAAGTCGGCGTCAGCATCTCCGGCATGCCCGGGCCGCCCCGCGGCCCCTCATAGCGTATCACCACCACCTGGCCCGCCTTGATGGTCCCCTTCATGATGGCCCTGGTAGCCTCGTCCTCCGAGTTGAACACCCTGGCCGGGCCGCG
>DAIQQD010000044.1:0-12382 GCA_036787015.1 Chloroflexota bacterium | reverse complement strand
GCCTACTCGTAGCGCAGCGCTTCCGCCGGATAGATCTTCGAGGCCTGCCAAGCCGGGATGATGGTCATCAGCATGGAAGCCACCCAGGCCACCCCGGCAATGATGGCCAGTTCCACCCAGGGCATCTGGAACTCCAGGTTCTCAATAGTATCCCTCATATCGTCCAGGACCTGGTACGAGAGCGCCAGGGCCAGAACCGATCCAATGACAATGCCCAGGATGGCCACAATGGACGACTCCAGCAGGAAGGCGGCCTGCACACTGCTGCGTCTGAAGCCAATGGCCCTCAGTATGCCTATCTCGTGACGCCGCTCCACCACCGCCCTGGTGCTGATAACCCCCAGGGCCGCAATACCCACCACCAGGCCCAGGGACATGAAGCCCTGCAGCAGAGTGTTGATGGTGAAGCTGGTCCGGCTGATCTCATGCAGGAGTTCCTTGATCGAGGTGGCCTGCAAGCCGTTGACGCTGAACTCCGACTCCAGTTCTTCGGCCATATCGGCGGCATCCACACCTTCGCTCAGCTTGAAGAGATACGCAGTGGTCGGAATGGCCGCCGGCCAAACCTGGCTGATGGTTCTCTCGGAGGTGTAGACGCCGTAGTTGAAGCTCACCGCGTCAAGGACCGCGATGACAGTGAGTTCGGTTTCGGTGCCCGTGTACGGTTCCATCACCTGCACCTGGATTGGGCTATCCAGTGCGTCATTTTCCAGATAAACATCCTCAAGGGTGAACTGTGCTCCCCCAACAGAGACACTGAAGGACTGTCGAGAAGGCACAGAATCAGCACTGATGACCGCCAGGCCCGGCGTGTCCTTCACCGCCTGCCACACTTCCACAGCAGAGTCATAGCCGGGAGCAACGAGCGCGAACTCAAAGGTATTGGTATCCAGGTAGACATCATCCACGCCATTCAGAGCGTAGTCCTTGAACTCTTCTCCCTCGCCCTCAGTGTTGGCCTGCCTGATCTTCAGCGGGATCGTGGAGTACCCGGCGATGGCTTCGAAGTCATCGGGGTCGAAACCCTTGTCTGCCATCTCCTGTTGAATATCGGCGATGGGATTGATGTAGCTGACGTTCGCCATGATGTCATAACCGCCGGCAAAGGAGTCCGAATCCGAAAGGACAGCCGTGTTGGCGCCGATGACCACCGACATGAAGACGATAGTGAATATGACCAGCGAGAACATGGCAATGGTCAGGCCGGTCCTCAGCCGGTTCTTCATCGGGTAGGCCATCGCTGCCCTGAGCACCGGAGCAGCACTCTTCAGCCGGCCCAGAACACCGACCAGGATGCGCAAAATGATATCCAGATTATATGAAACCACCCACACCGCACCCAGGACCATCGTCACGCCGGCGATGAAGAACATCTCTATCCCCATCGTCATCTCATCACCAAAGATGGATTCGAAGACATCGGTCGGTAGCAAGGACCATGCCAGCAATGCGATGCCGGCCACAGTGAAAACGAGTCGTTCTCTGACTCCTCGCCACCGCGCAATGAGCGCCAAACCAATGATGATCAGCGCCAAACCCAAATAGAGCGGGGCTCCTTGCTTGGCACCTATGCCCATTACAAAGATGAGAAGACCGAAAATGCCCACAGCCACACCTGTGGCCAGCATGCCGCGACCCACTCTCTTGAAGACCGGTTCAGGAATGTCACGTATCGCTCTGACGATGTTCAGACGGCTGACCCTCCAGGCAGAGACGGCCACCGTGGCAAAGGTGACCAGTATCCCCAGCGTGAAAGCCACTATGAGGCTCCTCGGTTCGATGTGAACACGGATATCTATGGGAGAACCCTGTATGACACTGGCCATGACGCCGGCGATGGCATAGGTGACCAGTATTCCCAACCCCACTCCGACGATGGCCGCCATCAGGTCATAGACCACACCCTCAAACAGGAACATCTGTATCAACTGGTTTCTCCTGGTACCCACCGCCCTGGCCATACCCATCTCCGACTTGCGGGCAGCGGCCAGCATCACGAAGATGAGGAATATCAGCAGGACGCCAGCGGCGATTGAGAAGAGACCAAAACCGACGAACATGGTAGTCAGGGCGCTTCCCGCCAGATCGGCAGCTTCCAGGGTCTCCTTCTTGTCAGTCGAGACTTCGAGCCCGGTCCCCTCCAGGAGAGTCAAGAGCCTCTCTTCAACCTCATCGCTGTACTTGGCCCCACCCAGCACTCCCCCAGTGTTAGAGACATAGATGGTGTTTATCCGGCCTGGCTTGTCCAGGACGGCCTGCGCGCTCTCCAAAGTCATCAGAACAAACGAGAAGCCCCCGGATGAGGCCCCTTTCACGACTCCCGCCAGCTCCACAGGCTTCGGTTCAGAACCGACAAACAGGATGAGCTGATCGCCAGCCTCCGCTTTCAGGTCCTCCGCCGTGTCTTCATCGATGAAGACCCTGATGTCACCTTCGGTTGACGCCAAGTCACTGAGACTTGCATCACCTCCTCCCACCACGGTCAGGTTGGTATAGTCGTCATACTCCGGCCCGGGAGCGAACAGGGTAACACTCGGGGCACTGAGCATCGGCCCTGGATTGATGAGCGGAACCTGCTCCCGTATCACCGGCAGAATGCCGTCAACATCGGCACCGGAGAGACCCTCGCTGACTTGGTCAAAGAGAGCATAGTCGAAATAGCCTGAATCCGGAGCCGTCTCTCTGTTCGGCGCTGCGACTACCTCATCCGTGTTGCCGAGGGCATCCGTTGCCAGCGATCTGATGGTGAAAACTACGGTGTCGCCGGTGCTGAACGCGGCCGTGATGAGCACTGTGCTGAGCATGAGTCCGAAGACTATCAAGGCGGTCTGGACCGGGCGCTTGGGGATATTTCTCACCCCGAGCTTGAACATGATCCGGTTCCGCAGAGCCAAAGTGACAACCACAATGGCCACGATGCCGAACAGGACCAGCATGACGATGGCGATGGTAGTGAGTGAAACGCCGAAGAGTTCCTGCATGGCTACTTCCCGTCCACGATCAGGCCGTCCCGCATGCGCACAATGCGGTCGGCCCTCTTGGCCACTTCATCTGAGTGGGTCACCAGGACAAAGGTCTGCTGGTTGTCCTTGTTCAGCTTGCACAGCAAGTCCATGATCTCGCCCGTCGTTTCGCTGTCCAGGTCACCGGTGGGCTCGTCAGCCCAGATTATGGCCGGCTGATTGACCAACGCCCTAGCAATGGTTACCCGCTGGCGCTGCCCACCGGAGAGCTCGGCGGGAATTCGGTCCGCCACCCCCGGGAGCCCCACCATCCCCAAGGCTTCCAGGGCCATCTTCCGGCCCTTGGCCGATGGCACCCCAGAGACAAGCAGTGGCATCTCCACATTCTCCACGGAACTCAGTACCGGCAGAAGGTTATAGAGCTGGAAGACAAAGCCCATGCGGCGGGCCCGGTAGTCGGTCCGTTCGTTGTCCGACATCTTCGGGAGCTGAGTCCCCTCTATCACCACCTCGCCCTGATCGAAACTGTCAAGCCCGGAAAGGCAGTTGAGGAGAGTGGTCTTGCCGCAGCCGCTGGGACCCATGACGGCCACCATCTCGCCGCGTTTGACCATGAAGTCAACGCCTCTCAGAGCTTGCACCTCCACCGTTCCCGTGCGGTAAGTCTTGTGGATGCCTGTGGCGCTGATGATGTTCTCTTCTTGTACCATTCCTCTCTTACCTCTGGTTCTCTAAGAATACTGCCCAAACGGAGGCCGATCGGAAGATGTAGTTGGGAATAGAAGGCGACATCCTATGTATGGCCTTCCAGCCTAGTCTCTCGAAGTGCCTCTTCATGCCAGTTGACTGGCCATTATACCCTAAAGAACGCCGGCCACACCAGAGCGTCCAGCACCGCCGTCTGAAGGCAGAAGGCGGCGCTTCCGGCCACAGCCAGCCAGTAGGCATACGAGGACCCGCCGGTGCGCAGGCTCAGCAGGGCCGCCAGCAAGGCCAGCGAGCCCAGGCCCACCACGGCCAGCACGATGCGTATGGCCCAATACAGCCCGGTGCTGTGGCTTCCTAGGGCGGCATATGTCAACGGCATCCATAGGGCGGATGGCAGGAGAATGAGGATGTAGATCAGATAGAAAATCCAGAAGCCAAAGCGGTCGGCCATGCGAACCTCAGCATCAATCCTGAACATGATGAAATAGGTGAACGCGAAGTAGCCCAGTGCCGCCGAAATCATGCCGACGGTGTACAGCGGTTGCACAGAAGCCGGCACACCGCCCCAAATCGCGTTGCGGTTGTCCGGATGCGCCATCAAGCCTTGCACATAACTGCCTAGAACCAGGATGCCCCCCAAGACGTTGATGCCAATCAGTGTCCACTGCTGAGCATTCATGCCGAACCTCCTCCTAGAATGCACTCCCCAGCGCCTCACCGGGAGGCGGGCCATCCGCCAGGATCAAGGCAATGGTTTCTCTGCTATGAGAGCTACACCGACAGCGTTCGGCCCCACTTGAGTACCCATCGACGGGCCGATGCTGGCGCGATAGACCCGTTCCGGCGGAAAGACGGACGAGAGACGCCGGATCACGTCCTCGGCCTCCTCCGGCTCAGTAGTGCGCATGACCGAGAGCTCTCTCAGCGTTCCGAGACCGCGCACGATTTCGCACATTCTCTCCACCGCGCGGACGCGCGTACGCACTCTCTCCACCGGCACCACCTCGCTCATCTTGATCGCCAGTATGGGGTTTATCTTGAGCAGCGTCCCCAGGAAAGCCTGGCCTCTGCCGATTCGGCCACCTTTGGCCAGGTACTCCAGCGTGCCAAACACACCGTAGGTGACGGTACAGGGTATAGACTGCCGCACCAGACCCTCGATGTCCTTCAGTGATTCGCCGGCGCGAGCCGCCTTGGCGGCGGTGATGGCCAGGAGCCCGCACGCCATCGATGCTGTCTGTGAATCGACCACCGACACAGGGCACTTCAAGCCGGCGCTGGCCTGGCGGGCGATGTCGTAGGTAACGCTCAACTTGCCCACAACATGGATGGATATGATGGCGTCAGCTTCCTCAGCGATGCGGCGGTAGACGGAGTTGAACGTGGAGATCGAAGCCGGAGAGGTCTTGGGCAGCACCGGGCTGGACTGAAGTCTGCGGTAGAAGTCATCAGTCGTCAGTTCAACACCATCCAGGAACACCTGCTCACCAAACTGGATCTGTGCGGGAACCACTGTGATGCCCAGATCTCTGGCTACTTCCAGTGGTAGATCCGACGTGCTGTCGGTCACTACCCTGACCTTCATTTAACCCCCTGACATCCATGAGTCTGATCTTCGGAGTCCGGTGCTGAAACACGAATCCCATCGGCGCTGGAAGACTGCCGGGTACGCCATCCCTCGGCATCTCATGAGCTTCACTCGCAGCATGTCAGCACCACGCCGAAGGGAGTTGCATGACGATCAACCGATCCTCATAGAGCCAACTACTGGCCCCCTCAATCCTTGTCCTGCATCAGGTATTTCACTGCCTGCACCATGCGATTGAAGCTCTCCGCCAGGTCACCGACTTCATCTTTGGACTTGACGTTAATGGCCACATCCATTTCACCCTTGCTGATCTTGTCCGCTGCAACCTGCAGATCCTTGATGGGCTTTGTAATTCTGCTGGCGACCCAATAGCACAACACCACCGCGACGAGAATCGCTATCAGAGCAATAATGATGATGGTGTTCCTCATCGATTTCGCCTCTTCGTGCAACTCGCTGTCGCTGATCACCGATGCCACGGACAAACCCATGCCTGCGTATTGTCCCACCGGGTCTACAGACCGGTAGTAGACTTGGTACTCCTTGCCGCCCTGGACAACAGTGTCAGAACCATCCTCCAGAGCCACCATGCTCTCTTGGAGATCCGCCCACCCAGTACCTGTCAGGTCTTTCAGGTAGGTCTCTGTGAGAGTCCCGTCGTCCGGCAATCCGTGCAGGCAGTATTCGGCATTGGGATGCGACAGAATCCTCCCATATCTATCAAGGAGAATCGTGAACCCGGTGCTGCCGACTGCGTTCCTCTGAATGTACGACATGACAGGCCTGGAATCAATAGCCACAGCGGCAACACCGCACACACGGTCGAGGCTGTCCCTGACCGGGACGGCGATAGAGGAAGCGAGGAACTCATGGGTCGGAACAGGAGACCACTCGAGGTCCCCGAAGGCAATCTCTCCTTCAATAGCTCTCGCCCAGTAGTTCCCGCCTCTGCCCTCAACATTCATCGGTATACCGGAAGTTGGTATGCCGATCACTTCAAAGGCACCACAATGCGCATATCCATAGATGTCTCCCACGAACATATTCTCGAGCTGATCTTGCCAGTATTCCCAGTTTCTGTTGAGATAGACACAGAGCTCGTTCCATCTCGCTGGATTCACATCCTTCGCGTAGTTGTGGTAAGTGGGGTTGGCCATGTTTCCCCTCAAGGATCCGGCCTGGTCAAGGCAGCATTGGATGATGAGATCTTCCTCGGATAGTGCCTCGCAGAGCCTTGTCTTGTCATCATAGAACTTGGAGATGTAAGCTGCGTTCTCCTCAGCAGTACGTTGCAGGTCGTCTTTGGCAAAACCAGTGACCGCCTTCCCGAAACGGTTGGTGGAGATCGCCGTCGTCACTACCAGGGCAATCACCAGGATTATGGTGCTGGTGGCAATGAACTTCCAGCCAATCTTGTTGAACCGTTTCATGTGCCCTCCCTCGTGAGATATCTCATGCCTTGATCTTCTTGACTGCCTCGCCGAACTCCTTGGCACGTTCTTCAGGCATCACCAGCCTACCTGACACAAAGCACCATTTCGCCAGCTCTTCGAGGTCACCAGCGGTCAGTTCAGATACCGTCTTGTTCAAATGGCTGCCGACTTGCCGGGTCACGAACCTCTCGGCCGCCGGCCCCAGGTAGAGCTTGGCGATCTTGACCACGTCGTCATACAGGCTCACTGCTTCCCTCCCTTCTTTCTGTCGTCTCGTCAAGACGCAGGTCAACCGGAGAATGCCCTGATCGCTGTATAGTGGTCATCATGTAGGCGACCAGGTCTGCGGGAATTCGATAGTATGCGACATCAAGGAGATTCGTTGCCCACCCATCACCCAGAAGCTCGCCCACACGGGAGCACCTGGTGTGGCCCGATTATACCATTGCTCGGCTACAGTCAAGATGGCATTGACGGGAACGGACTGGTGTGCAGGCGCTGCCATCGGCGCTACTTGCCCTCCCGTGAATCCTAGACAGAGGACGGCAACGGCCTCCTCAACCAGCTCAAAGCGATATCCATGGCCCGGTCGCTCAGCCGCAGCTTGTGCCCGGCTCCGGCAACGATGGCTATCTCCTTGGGTTCACCGGCCTTTTCGTAGAGACGCCAAGCTTGCTTCTCGCCGATCAAGTCATCGTCCTTGCCTTGAATCATCAACAGCGGACGGGGGGCAATCCGGTCTATCCAGTTCACAGGGGTGACCTTTCTAAAGCTGTTGGTCCACTCGTCCAACGAAGGAGGGAAGCCCCTGTCCCTGATCAGGCCGATCTGACGAAAATGTTCGATCGAGAAGTCAGCCCTCTTCTCCACCACTATACGGCGGAACTCCGCCGGGCAGGCACAGAGCACCAGCCGGGTGACTCTCGCATCGTGCGCGGCCACGTAGACTGAGGCGGCGGCCCCACCGCTGAATCCCATCAAGTAGATGCGCGACCGATCCACCTGATGGCAAGAGTACAGGTATTCGACAGCGCCTTCGAGGTCTCGCGTCCAGCCCATCATGTCGAAATCGCCGCCGCTTGGCCCAGTCCCCCTGAAGTTGAAGATGAGGGTGACGAAGCCAGCCAGGCAGAACCTCTCTGCCAAACCGGGGTAACCCGCGTCGCCGAGATCCGGCGGTTTGCCGGAGGGTATGCCGTGGCAGATGCAGACTGCCGGGTGTGCGGCTCCATCGGCGGGAAGACGCAACTCCCCGAAAATCGTTATGCCGTCGACTCTCCAGTTGACCGGGCTGACTTCCATCATCTGGTACCGAACTGAGCGCGCATCTGCATCACGCGTGCCAGGCTGTTCCGGGTGACCAGGCCTATGACCACACCATCCCTCACCACCGGTATCCCGTCCAACCGGTGCTCCTCCATCTTCTCTGCTACGCTGACGCCTTCCTCTTCGGGGTCCGCGGTGATCACCTTGCCAGCCGGTGTCATGGCTGAAGCCGCAGTGGTCTGGTCCCAGCGATTCTGCGGGACTTTGCGGATGCTCTCAATGTCTACCACTCCCTGGAACCTGCCATCCGTGGCTACCACGAAACTGCGGTACCGGTTGGGCTGTATGTAGTCGTGCACCAACTGCATCAGGCTAATGTCCGCGGGTATGGTCATAAAGTCGCCGACCATGGCTGAGGAAGCGGTGATGCCCTTCATGGCTTCACGCCAGACCACCTGGCGATAACTGCTGGCCGCGATGCTGCTCAAGAACCAGCCGACTATGGCGAACCAGATGCCATCCAGGATGTCCAATGGGGGGTTCTCCATACGGAAGTAGAGAACCACAGCCATGACACCAGCACCGACCATCAGCCAGCCTATGACCTGTCCCCCGATCGAGGCAATCCGCGTTGCCTTCCGGTAGTTCTTGGTGGTCTGCCAGAGAACGGCACGCAGTACGCGACCTCCATCGAGAGGGAACCCCGGCAGAAGGTTGAACAATGACAGGAACACGTTGACTTGGGCCAGAATGAAGAGCAGGTCGTGGAAGCGGGTAGCGTCTTCGTGCAGTCCTCCTGTGGTAAGCCACACGGCCCCAAAGACCAAGCCTATTACCAGGCTGCACAAGGGCCCGGCGATGGCCATCAGCATCTCGGCTTTGGGGCGCTCGGCCTCTTTGGTTATGTTGGCCACGCCCCCGAGGATGAACAGCGTTATGCTCCGCACTGGGATGCCGTTTCGGATAGCCACCACGCTGTGGGCCAACTCGTGAGCCACCACCGAGGAGAAGAATAGAAGGCTGGCCAACAAACCTATCGCCAGACTCACGAGGGCGGTGTATTCCTCACGAAAATAGGAGTACACGAAGAAGGTGACGATGGCGAAGATCAGAAACCACGAGTAGTGGAGTCTTATCTCGATGTCGAGGATCTTGCCCAGGCGAAGCGAACTGCCCATCTTGCTGCTGTGGCTACTCTAAAGCACCGTGCGTGTGGTGTCAATGCGGTTTCAAGCGAGACTAGCCTTCGCTGTCGATCAGCTTCCGCCGCAGGCTGCTCGGCAGGAATGCCTGACGGTGAACGTCCTCGGCATAGTACTTGGTGTCGACTTCACAGGGACGCCGCAGTTCGCGGGGGTCATGTCCCTTGGAGGCGATGGAGAAGGCCCACCAGTTCCCCCCGTAGGTGGCCAATGGTGCCGTGTACAGGTCGACCAGTTTGAAGATACGCGCCAGCTTCCGTTGGACTTCTCGAACGAAGTCCAGGTGGAAGTGAAGCGATTCCGTCTGGACCACGAACATGCCCTCGTCTTTCAAGACCGAAGCCGCGTTGGTCAGGCACTCGTCGGCAAAAAGGGCGGCGGCAGGACCTACGGGATCAGTGGAGTCCATGATTACCAGATCGAACTTGTCCCTGGTCCAGGCTAGGAACTCCTCTCCCCTAGTCTCCAGGACGTGGGCCCGTGGATCGGCGAAACCGGCGGACAGCGTGGGCAGGAACTGCTTCGAGGCCTCTATAACCCCTCCGTCCAGCTCGACCATCTGCACCCGCTTGACGGTCTGGTGCTTCAGCACCTCGCGCAGCGACCCGCCGTCGCCGCCGCCGATGATGAGTACGTCGGCGGGATGCGGATGGGCATGCAGGGCCACGTGGGTCAGCATTTCGTGGTAGAAGTGCTCGTCCCGCTCGGTGAGCTGCACCACGCCATCGAGAACCAGCACCCTTCCAAAGTAGCCGCTCTTGAAGATGAGCAACTGCTGGTACTCAGTCCGGCGCGAGCAGACAATCTCCTCGACATCGTAGACATAGTGGATTGGCGCGAAGGGATCTGTCTCTTGGAACTGGAGTTCGGTCATCGTTTGCCCCTATTCCAGAAAGTGGATTGCCGGTATGGGAAAACCATCGAACTGCGACGCGTAGGCAGTGGTATAGGCGCCTGCCGACGTGATGTAGACCCTCTCCCCGACGTCAAGGTCCGGCAGTTCCACCTCGTTCGAGATGACATCGAAGCTATCGCAGGTTGGCCCGGAGAGCACCCACTTCCGGGTGGGGCCGTTTCTTGACGGGACGATGCGGTACTTGATGCCGCCGACAGCTTCCATCAGGCCGTTGAACACGCCCACATCGAGATAGAGCCACTGTTCCCCGTCCCTGACCGCTTTGGCCGTCACGGTGGCAGCCAGAACGCCGGCCTCACCTACCAAGCCTCTTCCCGGGGCTATCGAGACCTCGATGTCCTTCGGGAAGAACGCCGCCAGGGAGTTATGAATGACTCGGGCGATCTCGGCCATGGTCGGCACCGGCTTCAGGTATGTGGCCGGGAAGCCGCCTCCCAGGTTCAGCATACGCAGCCCCACCCCCTTCTCCGCTGCCCGCTGCCACACCGACCAGCTCTTCTCGATGGCCTTCGCCCAAGTGCTTGCCAGAGTACACTGCGAACCCACATGGAAGAAGATGCCCACCGGCTTGAGCCCGCTCTTCTTGGCCTGCACCAGGAGTTCCACGGCCTGGTCCGCTTCCACGCCGAACTTCTTGGTCAGCGGCCACTCGCTCCCATCGTTGGGCACAGTGAGGCGCACGCCAACGCTCGTGCCGGGCGCCAGCGTGGCCAGCTTCTCGATCTCCGACTCGGAATCGAAGGCGGTCAGTCCTATTCCGCTCCGGTGGGCCAGCTGGACCAGGGACGGGTCTTTCACCGGGTTGCCAACGGTGATCCGCGGCGACGGAATGCCCATCGACAGCAGCCGTTCCAGTTCGCCCAGCGAGGAGACCTCGAAATCACAGCCGAGTCCGTGCAAGAGCGTGATGATGGTGGGATGTGGATTGCACTTCACGGCGTAGTACACCTTGGCTCTGCTGAACTGAGTGCGGAACTCCTCGTACTTGGCCTTTATCAGCCTCTTATCCATGAGCAGCGCCGGCGTCTTCTCCGAAGCCAGGCGCGTCTTGGCCGCTTCCAACAGGCGATCGATCTCAATGGGCAACTCGGCTTCCCTCCCTGATCTGAGTGTATCCCAAAGTAATGATGATAACCTTATGCCTTGTCTTCTGGCAATGTGGATTTGGGGCAGACTTCAACCCCCTGTATCCCCCGATCTTGGGGGATAGAAGAAACGCAGAGGGGCTTCGCCCCTCTGCACGCCCCCGATGGGTGGCGTGAGCGAAGCAAAGCCCGCCCGTGATGAGCGGACATTGCCGGAACCTCGGGGGCCGCTTGAGGCAGACTGCACCCCTTCGGGTCTAGGATTTGGGATTTCGAGTTAGTGGTTTCGGGAGACCCTCGGCCTCCCGGCAGGACTTCGCCCAGCGCTTCCGATCAGTCAGCCCGCTGGGTCAGCACCTCAAGGATCGTCTGGGCCGCCTTCTTGTCCAGTGGTTGGTTGTTATTGCCGCACTTGGGTGACTGAACACAACTGGGACAGCCATCATCACACGGGCATTCCGTGATGAGTCTCAGGGTTTCCCGCCACAACTCCTGGACCACCTCGAAGCCCTTCTCGGCGATCCCGGTACCGCCCGGATGGGCGTCATAGATGAAGATCTGGGGTTCACCCGTGTCGGGATGGAAAGGCGTGGAGATTCCGCCCAGGTCATTGCGGTCGCACAAGGCAAAGAGAGGCAACAGGGCGATGCAGGCGTGCTCGGCAGCGTGCAGTCCACCGGCGAAATCAAGCCGTGCCTCGTCTATCTTCTCGATCGCCTCATCAGGGAGGTCAAACCAGACCGCCACAGTGTTGAAGTGATTGGGAGGAAGATCCAGGAAATCTTCGCCTATGACCTCCTCGGTGAACTGCATCTTCCTTCTGAAGCCGACAACGGTTGCGGTCACTTCGACTTCGCCCAGGTAGCACTTCGCTTCAGGAGTGTCCTTCTGCATGAGCGTCTTCACCACCCGGATATCCGTCACTTCCTTCGCCTGGGTGTAGTACGGGACGTCCGCTGGCACTACATAGGCGCAGCGCCCGGCCAGGTCGAGCTCCGTCACCAGGTAGGGCTCGCCATAGTGAAGGTAGATCGCCCCCGGGTGGATTTGAGACAAGGCCACGCTGGCGTCGACGGTCTCTATCTGCCGGTGGCCCTGCGAAGCATCCAGGATGGTGTAGTTGAGAGACGAAGCAGAGCGGATGCTGACTCCTTCAGCGGGGTAGGCGATGGCCGGAGTGGGATACCATCGGCCTTCGCGGGATCTGAGCAATCGATTCTC
>DAIQQD010000235.1:0-3453 GCA_036787015.1 Chloroflexota bacterium | reverse complement strand
TTCCTCAGATCCATTACCGGCGTGACTTTGCCCCTCAGATTGATCACCCCTTCTATCGACGCCGGAGCCCCGGGGATCTTGGTTATGGATTGCATCCGGATGATCTCCCGGACATTCATGCTGTCAATCGCATAGTGCTCTGATGCCAGGTCGAACAATACCAACTGCTGCTCTGTCTCTGCCTTCATCTGTCTCATTTGTCCCTCCCGTCTCCCTCCAAAGCCATCCCCTACCTCTTCTCTTCCCGGTGCCTCAAACCGTTCACGTCCGTGCCTACATTGAATGCAGCCACCGCCCTCTCCATCTCCTCTGACATATCCGCCAGTGACTGCGCTGCCGCCAAGGTTTCTTGCACCTGCGCTGACATCTCCTCTACGGACGCCGATACCTCCTGCGATGCGGCACTGTTCTGCTCAGCCACACTGGCCGTTGTTTCCACTGATCTGGACACAACTCCCGAACTCTGAGTCATCTGCTCCGTGGCCGCCGCATTCTGCTCCACTATGCGGTTGATGCGGTCAATGGCCTCCACCATTCCGCTGCTGAGACCCTGCAAATCCTGGGCAGCCACCGATATCCGCTCCACTTGCTTTGCCACACTGCGTGACCTGTCCAATATGTCATCCAGCGCGCCGCCGGCATCCGTTGCCAGCTTGTACCCCACCTCTACATCTTTGCTGCCCTGCTGCATGGCGCTCACCGCCTCCACCACACCCGTCCGTATTCCATCCACGATGCTGGCTATCTCCTTGGTGGCCAGAGATGATCTCTCCGCCAGCTTCCTTACCTCATCCGCAACAACCGCAAACCCCCGTCCCTGTTCTCCGGCTCTGGCTGCCTCGATGGCCGCATTCAGCGCCAGCAGGTTGGTCTGGGAGGCAATGTCATCGATGGTGGCGACGATCTTGCCTATCTCTCCGGACCTCTCTCCGAGGTCGGTTACCCGCGCCGATACGAGGTCCATGGCCCTCTTTACCTTGTCCATCCCGGCCACCGTCTCGTGTGTCATGCGAGCTCCCTCAGCGGCAGACGATGCTGTGTTCTGCCACGCCTCCATCCCGACCCGGGCATTGCTCGAAACCTCGGCGATAGCCCCGGAAACACTCTTCACTATTCCCGTAGCCTCATTCACTCCCTCCGCCTGCTCCTGCGACCCTGCCGCTATCTGGCCGATGGCGCCGGACAGTTGCTCCACACTGTTGGCGGTCTGCTGCAGTGAATTCGATTGCTCTGCCGTTCCCCTGGCCACCTGCTGTATGGTGGTGGCTATCTGCTGCGTTGCCTGTGCTGTCTGTTCCGATGCCTTGGTCAACTGCCTGCTCGCCTCAGAGACGTTGGCCGCCACCAGTTTCACCTTTCCTATCAGGTCTCTCTGCCGGTCCACGAGTTGCGAGAAGGCCTTCCCGAAGGCGTCCCTATCTGAGAGTGGTTTCACCTCCACAGCCAGGTTCCCATCAGCAACCTTGGTGGCGACTGCAGACATCTCTCTCATGTAGTCAATGACTCTGGATTGCGACGCCGCCAGTCTGCCGATCTCATCATTTGACGTGACGTCGATCTTCTGTTGCACGTCACCTACAGCCAGAGCTTCAGAGGTTCTCACCAGCGAATTCAACGGCTTGCTCAGAACAAGATGCGTGCCCAGCCAGAAGAGGAAGATCGAAAGGAAACCGACGGCCCCAAAGAGATAGGACATCGTATCCCTGAATGGTATGTAGTCCGCCATGACGTCACTGGTGTAGGCTCCCGTACCCACCACCCATCCCCAAGGCTCGAACGCGGTCACGTATGAAAGCTTGGTCCGCGCTTCACCGCCGGCATACTCCCACCGGAACTTGTAGAAGCCATCCCCATCATTCCGGCAGATGTCCACCATTCTGCCGAAGACAGACTCCCCCTCAGCCCCGGTGATGTAAGACACGTTGGTGTTGACCAGAGTGGGTGCTGTAGGGTCGGCCAGCAGCACGGGTTGGTAGTCGTTCACCCAGAAGGTGCCCTCTCCATCTTCTCCGTAGCGCAAATTGTTCATCTCAGCCAGGGCACGAGATTGGGCCTCGCTCGTAGACAAGGTACCCTCTTCCTCAAGAGTGCGGTAGGCGTTGAGCACACCAAGGGCTGTATCTCCTCCCGCTCGCATCTCCTGCCGCTGATAGTCAAGGATCCTTGTCTGATACCCCGGCAAGATGTAGTAGGCGAGAAATAGGTCGTAGAAGACCGTCACCATAAAACACATCAACCATATCTTGAGCAGAAGGCCGAACCTGATCTTCTTCACCGTGGACATCAGTGCGTTCAACACTATCCCGGACCTCCTTCCGCAAGGAGTAGTCTCGATTCATCTACCCCTCGGGTAACACCGCTTCGCGTTCGGCGCTGGCTACACGCGTTGGAGCTGTGAGCGGGGAGATGGCTTGTGCGAAGACTCCGCCCCCATCACATCTACCTGCCTTCTCATATTCTAGGTGGCTCATATCTCTCAAATGTCTCTTGGGTCATGGATCACGTTACAAAATCATCTCGGGCATTTGCCCCACAATAACAAAACAATGACAAGACGCTGTGGGCAGAACGGAGACAGCCGGTTTCGATTCAGCAGGCTGCCGATGGAGCGGAACACGAAGGGCTGGGGATCACCCGCCTGCACATCCCCCGGCCGAGACACTGATCTGATGAGAAGTCAAGCAGGGCCTTCTCTGGTTGGGAGTTGGTGAGTTCGCAGGAGAAGCCCTTCTTGCTAGGCGCAGATGCTACGGCAGTCTGCCCGGAGCCTGTGGAGAAGATGGCAGCAGTCCTCAGGGAGGCTGCTTATCAAGGCCGCCCGGCGACTGGCGGCTACTTCACGATGATGGGTTGTCTGGCCCCAGCGCCGGTCTTGCCCGTTGTCGCCTCCTCAGGCGCCTTGGCTCCAGCGCTGATGGAGAACTCCCTCTCCACGGACTGCCTGTGGAAGTTGTTCATGGCGCAGAAAGGTATGAGCCGGGCCTTGTTTTCTTTGTCTGGAACACCATAATGGAGGCAGCACCGCTGCACCCGATCCAGATCGAAGTTGTACGGGTCCATGAATTGCATGATGCCTATGGTGATCCAGTTGTTGCGCATCCAGTCGTCTACCAGCACCCGGCCCGACCTGTAGCTCTTCGTCTTCAGCAGCGGGAACAACCTGAGCCAGAAGCTCGGTTTCACATACATAATGAACCCGGTCACCAAGTCCCACATCAACGCCGGCCGGGACCTCTTCAGCTCGAAAGCCCGCCTCATCCTGGCATACAGCTTCTCGTTGTCTATGAAGCGGTTTATCGGGACAAGCTTACCCTTCTCAAGCGCCACTAGGGCTATTACGCCGCAGTGAGGGTGAACGCAGAAGTCGCGGTGCCTTCCACCCTTGGTCACCATCTTGGCCAGGGTTTGGCTCATTGGCAGCGTGAAGAAATCGCTCTTCTTGATCTCGCCCTT
>DAIQQD010000234.1:0-3455 GCA_036787015.1 Chloroflexota bacterium | reverse complement strand
TCCTTCTATCCCGGTTCATTCACCGGCCTCCAGCGCCAGATTGAGGACTGCTTCAAGCATCCGCTCGGGCCTGGTGCCCTTCCTGGCGAAGGCAAATCTGCGGTGCGGCATACCCTGGGGCTGGTCAGTCCTCACGCTGGCTACATCTACTCCGGGCCCGTGGCTGCGAACGGCTTCTCCATGATAGCCGCGGAGAAGAAGCCGGGAACCGTGGTCATCGTGGGCCCCAATCACCGCGGCCTGGGGGCTGCGGTGGCGGTGGGCCGTGAAGGCACTTGGCAGACCCCCCTTGGCTCTGTGGAGGTCGATGTGGGGTTGGGTGAGGCGATCCTTTCGGCGGGGCGTTGGGCCAAGTGGGACGACCTGGCGCACAGCATGGAGCATTCGCTGGAGGTCCAGGTGCCCTTTCTGCAGTACCTTCTTGGGTCCGAACTCAAGATCGTTCCCATTGCTATGCTGAGACAGGAATTGGAGATCGCCCAGGACTTGGGCCGGGCCATTGCCGCCGCGCTCAAAGGGAAGGATGGCCTAGTCATAGCCAGTTCCGACTTCAGCCACTATGAGTCCCAGGCATCCGCCAGCCGGAAGGACCGCTTGGCGCTGGAGGCCATCCTCAATCTGGACCCGGCGCGCCTGGAGGAGACGGTGAACAGCCAGAACATCAGCATGTGTGGCCCGGGGCCGGTAATGGCCATGATCACCGCCTGCAAGGAGTTGGGCGCCAAGAAGGCTAGCCTCCTGCGCTATGCCACGTCCGGGGACATCACCGGCGACTACTCCCAGGTGGTGGGCTATGCCTCAGTGGCCGTCACGCTGTGACCGCGGCTATTCTCCACTGACCGCCAAGCCTGCTCCGGCTCTCCCGGCCAGCTGTTGTTAAAGTGCGAAAGCGGAGTGATTTGAACATGGCTCTCCCTTCGGCTATCCTATACTTGGCTACTGAACATAAGGAGGCTCTGCATAGGACCGTCGCCGCAAACAGAGGCTTCTCCGAAGCGCGGACTGATATTCAACATACAGCGGTTCAGCATCCATGATGGCCCCGGCATCAGGACCGTCGTCTTCTTCAAGGGATGTGGACTGCGTTGCCGCTGGTGCTCCAACCCGGAGTCCTGGAATATGTACCAGGAGATAGTAGCCAATGACCTCCGTTGCACCCGGTGCGGCCGCTGTCAGAAGGTGTGCCCGGTGAACGCTATTGCCGTTGATCAGACGGCCAGGAAGCTGGACCGGGGGCTGTGCAATCGGTGTCTGAAGTGCGCGGATGTCTGCCCCACCGGGGCGCTGGCAGTGACAGGACAATGGATGACCGTAGAGGATGTCATGCAGGAAGTGGCCGCTGACGGCCTGTTCTACCAGAACTCCGGGGGCGGAGTGACCCTTTCCGGCGGTGAGCCCCTCCAGCAATGGGAATTCGCTGTTGATCTGCTCAAGACCTGCAGGGAAAGAGGCTTTCATACAGCTATCGAGACTTCCGGTTTCGCGGAGTGGGCCATTCTGGAGAGAGTCCTGGAGTACACTGATCTGGTTCTGTACGATGTGAAACACATGGATTCGGCGAAACACCGCGAAGGGACTGGAAAGACCAACGAGCTGATCTTGGAGAATGGCCGAAAGGCGGCGGCCAAGAGAAGGCTCTGGGTCAGGGTGCCGCTGATTCCAGGATACAACGACTCAGAGGAGAACCTGAAGGCGACGGCCAGGTTCGCCAAAGAGATCGGCGCCGCCAAGGTCTCGCTCCTTCCCTACCACATCTGGGGAATGTCCAAGTTCGGGAAGCTGGGCCGGCGGTTCACCATGGAAGAGGTCCCCACCCCCACGAGTGAGCATGTTGAGCGTTGCCGCAAGATAGTCCAGGATGCCGGGCTGATGACGGCCGTCGGCAGATAATCCTCGCCGGTGATCTCTATGCCATCCGACTCTGAGTCCCCGGGGCGACCGCCAACCATCTCCATTGAGGAGTTGAGAAGGACCTTCTCCAAGGAGGCGGTTGATCACATCTCGAACCCGCGCAACATGGGCGGATTCCGGAGCCCCGATGGCCTTGGCCGCGCTTCCATTGCGTGCGGCGACTCGATGCAGATCGGGCTCAGAGTCGGCAATGAGCGGATTATCGAGGCCAGGTTCATGACCGACGGCTGCGGACCGGTCATCGCCTGCGGCAGCATGGCCACCGAGCTAGTCAAAGGGAGAACGATCAGCGAAGCCATGGCGCTGAGTGAGGATGACATAATGACTGGCCTAGACAGCCTGCCTGATTCTGAGACTCACTGCGCCACGCTGACCGTCAACGCTTTGAAGCAGGCTCTGACAGACTATCTCGCCCTTCGACGCGAACCGTGGAAGAAAACGTACCGCCAGGTCGCCCCCTTCACCCCGGGCAAGTAGTCAGAGAAGCTCCTGCAGTTTGGCGCGGAGTGTTTTCTCAGAGACGCCGCCCACAGTCTGTTCTACCAACTGGCCCTTCTTGAAGAAGACCAGCGTCGGTATGCTCATAACGTGATACTTGGCGGCTGTGTCGTGGTTCTCATCCACGTTCACCTTGCAGAAACTCAGCTTGCCCTTGTACTCTTCGGATAGCTTGTCCACTATCGGCGCGATCTGTCGGCAAGGGCCACACCATGGGGCCCAGAAGTCGACTACAACCGGCAAACTGGCCCTCAGCACTTCCTGGTCGAAGTCCTGGTCTTTGATTTCTTTCACCATTTCCCCTCTTCTCCTTCCTGTGCTTCGCGTAGTCTCTTAGAAAACGGGAACCCGTGGTGGTAAAATGGGCTGGCTCTGGCTGGAGCCGCAGCCATTATAGGCCGACACGAAGCTGGCGACAACCTTGACTGGAGCTGCTGTCCAGGTCAATATAGCGGAGAAGAAGGAGCGGAGGGACGAAGGAGTTTCGCTGGAAATGGGTGGAGCACAAAGGCCGCAAGATCCTGTATGTTGACTATCGGGAACTGGGATCAGGGGAAGTCCTCCAGCCTATCAGTGGGACTATTGATGTGGTGATAGCCTCGCTTGGCCCTGTTCGGCTTCTGGGCAACATCGGCGATGCGTGGGTGTCGCCGGCGGTCATGAAGGAGATGAAGAAGCTGGGGGGCATCATCCTGCGACAGAAACTGGAGAGGACCGCAGTAGTTGGCGTCACTGGAGTTAATGAACGTGTTCTTCAATGCATATGTCGCGGTAGCTGGCAAAGACACGGTGTGGAAGTTAGCGGGGGAGAAGGAAGCCTTGGACTGGCTGGCGGAGTAATCGGACTCCGTACTGAGCTTGGAGAGGGGTCGTGATAACAGAAGGATTGGATCGCAGCTCTGGGGAAGCCAGGGGGAGGCGTTGGAAGTGGATGGACCACCAAGGCAAGAGAATCCTCTACGTCGACTACCGCGAAATGAAGCCAAAGGAGATCATGCCGCTGATGAAGGAGACTAATGACGCGGTGGCAGCTTCGCGGGGCAAGG
>DAIQQD010000043.1:0-12425 GCA_036787015.1 Chloroflexota bacterium | reverse complement strand
CTAGATGGTCACAGGGAGCGATGACACTCCCGGCGGTTGAGAAGTATCAGTGAAGGTCTTTCCCAGCCTTGTGACTTGGCGGTGAGGGCGAGAGGGTACACTGCTTCCTGACGATCCCAATCGTCACACCCCCCAGGGGATGGGGGGAAGATCGACAGATCGCATCCCCCATCCCCACTAATTCCCCGTAGATGCTGACCAATGTCGATTGTGACAAGCCATTCTATCGCCCTGCATCCGAGCTGAGGTTGGGGGTGCATCATGTCACCGAAGGCAGTTTGCCAATGGTACTTCCGTTGCCAAGCAGCAGGTGGAAAGGGGCTTTGCTGTGGCAAGGGGTACAATCAAGAGACTGATTTCAGACAAGGGGTTTGGTTTCATTCAAGCTGAGAAAGGGAAGGGACCCCAGCCTGTCCACAAATGTGACCGACCGGCTATCCCAGCATTTCTAATCGATTTCTAAGTATTGTCTAATCTGGTTTTAATCTACGATTATCTGCCATGCATTAGCATAGCACTGTCTAGAGAGGACACCCCCCACTCTGGACAAGAGAAGCCCCCGGCGCAGCGGGGCTTCATCCTTTTTCGCCGCCTCATGCCGACGTCTTCTCCAAGAACCCCCATTACACCCTGTATCCACGCTCAGGTTGACAGCCCCAATTGCCTGCTACTATCCTATGAGTCGGCAGGGGACCCCGAACATCTGCTTGCATGTGAGCGCTCTGGCAGTGGGGGTTCATACAGAAAGGAGAGACATGGCTCGGGAATCGCTGATACAGATGCTGGAAGACCTAGCCGGCAGAGTCAGGTCGCTTGAACGTGATAGTAAGCATGCCGCTGCCACGATACAAGAGCTGGAACGTGAGAAGAAGCAGGCAGCCGCGACGATACAAGCGCTTGAACGTGACAGTAAGCAGGCCGCCGCCGCGATTGAAGCATTTGAGCGTGCGGAGAAGCAAGCCGCCGCCACGATACAAGAGCTGGAACGTGAGAAGAAGCAGGCCGCCCTTACGGTACAAGGACTTGAACGCGAGGTGGGCGAACTAGGCGCCGTCATCGTCATGGCCAGTGAAAAGGTGAGTGAGATGCTGAAGGATGGTGCGAGTGCCGATATGTCGCAGCCACGGGCAGCCGATGCACCGGTTGAATCAAAGAGCGTTGAGCGGCTGAAGGAGTCCTCTGCTGACTCGAAGAGAGAATCGAAATGGCGCTCCAGCACCGCCTTCCGTTTTGACTAGCGCGGGAGCGTTCAACCTTCTTGCCTGGTATTCTGCGCAATCCCTTGCGCTAGTGGCGCCCGGTGGGACTTCAAGCTGTCCCTCCCCTGCCCCTTCGGCCCCGGATGGTCGCAGGGCTGTCCCCCCAATCGTCTTGTTGAGCCCCAGCCTGTCCTTATGGTGTCTTGGCCCCCTGTCTCGACAATGCAATTGGCCCACAAGGCCGCCAGGATGCGCCTAGATGCCGGCGCACATCTGGGTAGAAATCCATAGCCTTGATGCCTGAGAGGCCATTTGGGGGCATCTGGTGGGCTTGTGGGGAGTGATCATGACTTCCCCTGCCTGCAGACTGAAGTCAGGTGGCGCGATACCCCAGGCGGGCAGGGTGGAATGGCACGCCGACAGCGCGCCAAATAATGTTTAGCAAGATAAACAAATACTCATTTGAACACAATACGTCGGGGGTATGGCGCTAGCCGTGGGCTTGCCAAGACGTGGCGACTTCTGAAGTGGCCAAACAACCCCTGCAGAACGCCACAAGGTCACCTCAAAGCCCGTGAGTTTCGGCCAAATGCAGGGGCAACACGGGGCGGCAATCTGGAGGGGTACCTTCAGCATTTATTCGGCAGTTCTGGAATATCTGCGGATGCACTTCCGAGGGCTCTACCTCAGGCCCAGAGCCTTGAACAGCGCGCCCACTTCGGACGGGCTCATTTCACGCCATTCGCCCTCGGGCAGCCTTTCAAGGCTCAGCGGCCCCAGCCGGGTTCGCATGAGGTCGGTAACGTGCAACCCGACCGCATCGCACATGCGGCGGATCTGCCTCTTCCAGCCCTGCTGGATGACGAACTCCAGAACGCTGGAATCCCCTTCGCGCCCCACCACCTTCACCCGGGCGGGGGAGGTGCGGCCTTCCTCCAGGTTCACCCCCTCGCGCAATCGCTTCAGGACGCCCGGCGCGACCCTGCCCTTCACCCGCACCATGTAGGTCTTGTCCACCCCGAAGCTGGGGTGCGTGACGCGGTGGGCGATGAAACCGTTGTTGGTTATCAGCAGCAGCCCGCGGCTTTCCAGGTCCAAGCGGCCAACCGGGAAGAAGCGCCCCTCCTCCTTGAAGAGGTCAAGGATGGTGGGGCGGCCGTGGGGGTCGTCCAGGGTGGTGATGTAACCGGGGGGCTTGTTGAGCAGGAAGTAGCGGGGCTCCACCTGCGTATCCAGGCGGATGCCGTCCACCTCCACCAAGTCAACTACGGGGTCTATCCGGGTCCCCTGGACCAGTACGATGCTCCGGTTCACGCTGACCCTGCCGGCGCCGATGATCTCCTCGCAGGCGCGTCGGGAACCCAGCCCCGCCGCCGCCAGGACCTTCTGCAAACGCTCGCCCCTCGCTTCCTCTTGTTCCATAGCAAGAAATATATCATCTCCGGGTGCGGTTTTCACGCAGGCGGTTGTAACAGACATGGAAGCGCGTGTCTCGCTTTCCAGGCGAGGGGTCGCGAGTTCGAATCTCGTCGCCTGCTCCGTCTTCTCCCGATGGTCTCCCCGGCAGCCCTCCCTTTCGTGTGGCTCACATCCAGATGTTACATGCCGCGGGCTGGTCGTGACGTATTTGTGATTCGGCCACATCAGTCTGAGATTCGCCGGTGAAGTACCCGTGCTACCTTGGGCGATGGGCCAGCGCGGCGGGGGTTCCCGCGTAGGGCGTGGAAGACCGCCACCGCTCCGATCCGGACTCAGACAATGTGAATGCAGTGGAAACACTTAAGTAGGAGGATGAATGGCGACACTGACAAAACCACCGATTTCAGAGCAAACAGAGACACAGACGGAGAGCGCTCCAACGCAGTCAGGGCAGATGGCCGCAGAGAGCGTCTCGCCCAAGTCCAGGCTGGCCACTACTATCCTAGCATGGGTTCTCGGGGGCCTCGGCGTGGACCGTTTCTACACCGGCCACATCGTGCTGGGCATAGTGAAGCTCCTCACCTGGGGCGGCTTCTTCATCTGGTGGATCATCGACTTCATCATGGCGGTCACCGGCAAGCGGAAGGACAAGCAGGGCCGGCTCATCAGCAAGTGGTAGGGTCCAAGAGCTAGAGTATAACGCTAGGACAGCGAAAGAGAAGGGGGCCTTACAAGGCCCCCTTAGTCATAGCCATCTGATGACTGTGGCGGAGTTCTCGGGTTTCATAGCTCCCTAGCATGCGGCGCCTGGATGCCGGTGCAGTATTCGGGTACCTCTGGTATCGAAGGAGCCATTCTGGACGATTTGGCGGCCTTGTGGGGGGTGGGAACTGCCAACCCTCTGTCTCCAGGCTGAGGTTGGGGTGGTGTGGTCATTCACGAGTCTGCCGGTCTGTTGGTGCTTTCCATTCCTGCGGCAGTCTGCCTGGGCGTCGTTAGCGGCGTCGATCACCTGGTTCGAATCGAGCTCGGTGAGCCAAATTCAAGAATGGTCGCCATTCTGGATAAAAGGTAAAACTCCACGCTTGCCCCCACTGCGCTTAACCTCCACTGAACAATGCAAGATCGCCGACTCTCAATCAGTCTTAAGACGGTAGCCCACTCCCGGTTCGGTTGTGATGAACTGGGGTCGAGCTGGCTCGTGCTCAATCTTGTGGCGGAGATTACTGACATTCACATGTAGTATGTGGAATTCCTGCTCGTATCCTGTCCCCCACACTTCACGCAGCAACTGATGATGGGTGATTACCTTTCCGGCGTGGGTCACCAGCACCCGAAGCAGGCCATATTCGGTAGGCGTCAACTGTACCTCTCGGTTTTCCACTGTCACCAGTCTCCGCGACAAGTCAACCCTCAGATCGCCAGAGGCAAACACTGGTTCACCCTTGGGCTGCGCCGCACGCCGCAGGGCAGCACGGAGACGGGCTAGCAGCTCCCCGACACTGAACGGTTTCGTCACGTAGTCATCAGCGCCGGCGTCAAGGGCCGCGATCTTGTCACCCTCGGAGCCTCGAACAGAGAGCACAACTATCGGAACCTGCGTCCATTGCCGAAGCAGGCGTGTGACCTCAACTCCGTCGATATCCGGTAGGCCCAAGTCGAGTACAATCACATCTGGCTTGTAGGCAGTCGCATCCGCCAGAGCATCGGCTCCCGAGGCTGCCTCAAAGATAGCGTATCCTTGTGATGTCAACGCGACTCGCAGGAACCGTCGGATTGCCTGCTCATCGTCAACTATCAGCACTCGAATCTTGTTCTCGCTCATGCCCGTGCTCCCGCGTCCCTCGAGCCCTCATCAGCCACCGGTAGCGTCACCCTAATAATCGTACCACCGCCCGGACGGTTCTCGGCAGTGATGCCGCCGCCATGTGCCTCGACAATCCCCTTGCAGATGGCCAGCCCCAGTCCGGTGCCAACGACGCTATCGGGACGCTGCACGCGATAGAACTTGTCGAAGATGCGAAGCAAGTCCTGCTCAGGAATGCCGACCCCACGGTCTGCCACTTCGATCTCAACCAGGTTGCCTGTCTTTCGGCCGGAAACCTCAACGGGCGATCCAGGCGGGGAGTACTTGAACGCGTTCTCCAGGATGTTGACCAGTACTTGTACTATCAGACCGAAGTCCCCGAACACGAAAGGCAGTCCCTCGGCGAACTCTATTCTCACCGGGCGTGTGTCTGAGCGGCTGCCCAACTGTTCCAGAGCTGCACCTATGATGTCCTCGACATCACAGGGTTGCCTGGACACCCTCAGGGCTGCGGATTCGAGCCGGGTCACATCCAGAAGATTGGTGATCAGGTGGTTCAGCCTTTCCGCTTCCTCTCGCGCGACCTGGATCAGATTCCTTCTGGCGGCATCGTCCAGTTCGATGCCTTCTTCCTGCAGGCTGCTCAGCACTCCGATGACCGAGACCAGTGGTGTTCGCAAATCATGCGAAATTGAATTGAGAAGGGCGGTCTGCAGTTTCTCCGTGGTCTCCAGAATCTCCGCGCTGCGCGCCTTCTCCGCAAACTGAGTGCGCTCAATGGCCACGGCGGCCAGGTCGGCATAGGCCTCCAACAGTCGTGTCTGTTGCGCAGTGAATCGACTGGTGGCGCCAGTCAATAGTAGTGCCATCACTCCCACTGTTCCCCTGGCGGTGCTCAAGGGGAAGTATCGCGCTCTGGCATTCGGGAGTGTATCGGTACCATGTCCGACCACCTTCTGGTGCTGAAAGCACCACACTGCCGCCGCGGTCTCGTTCTCGCCAACTTCGACATCTGGATCGTCCACATGCGGCTTGAGCCCCTCCTTGCTCTGAGCATCAGGCAAGAAGATCACAGCATCCAGTCCAAACGTCTCCTTCGTGCTATCGGTGATGGCGCGGACGCTAGAGTCAAGCCCGATGACAGCAGCCAGGGTTCGGCTCAGACCATACAAGGTAGCTGTCTCAGATTCGCGGCTCTGGGCCGCGTCAGTCTGCTGACGAATCCGTGTTGTCAGATAGCTGATCGACAGTCCAACCAAGAGCAGGGTGACGAAAGCGAAGATGTACTGAGTGTCCTCCACCGCAAACGTCAGATGAGGGTTGACAAAGAAGAAATCCCATAACAGTACACTCAGGATGCAGACCATAACGGATGGGCCAAACCCCCAGAAGACCGCCGTGACAACGACGCACAACAGGTAGATCATGATGATATTGGCGGGACTGAAGTAACTGTGTACGGCATGGCCAAGCAGCGTGGCGACGGCTATCAGCAACAAGGGCGGCAGGTAGGCCCTCCAGTCGATGAACGGCATTCCGAGTGCCGCCCTTTCTTGCTTAACAGGCTTCTCCTCGGCAGTTGCCACAATGACGTCAACCTGCTTGCTTCGGCGAATGATTTGGTCGACCACAGCTACGCCGAACAATCTCCGCCAACGATTCTGTGTCTTGCCGATGACTATCTTGGTGATGTGGTTCTTGGCAGAGTATTCCGTCACGGCCGCGGCCACGGAATCACCACGAATGGTCACAGTTTTGGCTCCCATGCGCTCCGCCAATCGCAGGTTATCCAGCACCCGGTTCCGTTCTTCGGGAGACAGTCGAACGTCGTTAGGCGTCTCGACGTAGACAGCAAACCATTCGGCATATAGCTGAGAAGCCAGCATCCGGGCAGTGCGCACCAATTGGGCGCTCTGGGCGTTGGGGCTGATGCACACCAGAATGCGTTCCGCCGCCGGCCACGGGCCGCGTATGGCGTGGGCCTGCAGGTACGCCCGCAATCGGTCATCGACACGGACCGCAGCCGTGCGCATAGTCAACTCTCGCAGCGCGATGAGATTGCCTTCGCGGAAGAAGCCGGCGGCAGCACGCGCCGCCTCATCGGGAACATAGACCTTGCCTTCCTTCAGACGCTTCAGCAGCTCATCGGGAGGCAGATCGACGAGTTCGATCTCTGCTGCCTTGTCAATTACGCTGTCCGGGACCGCTTCATGCATCCAGACACCAGATATCTGCATCACTATGTTGCGCAGACTCTCAATGTGCTGGACATTGAGCGTGGTGTACACATCAATGCCAGCTTCTATGAGCTCCTCGACATCCTGATAGCGCTTGGGGTGGCGTGATTCGGGGACATTTGTGTGCGCTAGTTCATCTACTATTGCTAACCGAGGCCGCCGCGCCAGCACCGCATCGAGATCCATCTCCTGCAACATGACGCCGCGGTACTCCACGCGTCTGCGGGGCACAACCTCGAGACCTGCAAGAAGAGCGTCGGTCTCAGGACGGCCGTGTGTCTCCACGTAGGCGACGACAACGTCCTTTTCCTTCTTCTGCTGACGGGCTGCCTCCAACATGGCAAAGGTCTTGCCAACACCAGCGCAATAGCCGAGGAATATCTTCAGTTTGCCGCGTTTCTTCTGCTCTTCCTCAGTCTTGACCTGGGCCAGCAGTTCGTCAGGATTCGGGCGGGAGTCATTCTCAGCCATGTGATTTGCCTCTGCGGGCCTGATCGTACACCTTTGTGCGGGTCAATTCTAGCCCGGTTGGTCCAGTGCCAGATTGAGCTTCAGGACATTCACCCGCGGCTCCCCCAGAATGCCAAACTGGTGGCCCTCGGTGAAGCGGTCCACGAGCGCAGAGACTTCGTCCTCACTCAAATCGCGGTATCGCGCCACGCGTGGGACCTGGTACTGCGCGGCTGCGATGCTGATGTGGGGGTCCAGGCCGCTGCCGGATGCGGTCACCAGGTCTACCGGTATCGGTTCCTCGTTGTCCGGGTCCACGGCCCTGAGAGCCTCTATCCGAGCCTGGATTGCTTCCAGCAAAACCGGGTTAGTCGGCCCGTAGTTGGAGCCGGAGGAGGCTGCAGCATCATACTCTGTCGCCGAGAGCCGTCCCCAGAAATAGCGAGGGTCGCTGAAAGGCTGGCCAATCAGCTCAGAGCCGACGACCTCTCCATTCTCACTGATCAGGCTGCCATTGGCCCGGTCACGGAAGAGAGCCTGGGCAAGGCCGGTCACCGTCAAGGGGTAGATCACCCCGGTGAGGACAGTGAGCAGTACTACAAACCCGATGGCGTATCTGAGTTGACGACGCATCATAGCACTCTCCTCATCTCGGCTGCTACGCCAGCCCCACAGCTGCCAGGATCATGTCAATCACTTTGATCCCTATGAATGGTGCGATCAGCCCTCCGAGGCCATAGACCAGCAGGTTGTTGCGCAGGATCTTGGCGGCACCGAGAGGACGGTAGGCCACACCGTGCAGGGCCAGAGGTATCAGGGCCACGATTATCAGAGCATTGAAAATCACCGCCGACATGACGGCGCTCTCCGGTGTTGACAGGTGCATGAAGTTCAACGTTTTCAGCGCCGGGTAGGTGCCGGCAAACGCCGCCGGGATGATGGCGAAGTACTTGGACACGTCATTGGCCAGACTGAATGTGGTCAGAGACCCGCGTGTCATCAGCAGTTGTTTGCCCGTTTCCACGATGTCGATCAACTTGGTGGGGTTGCTGTCCAGGTCGATCATGTTGGCAGCCTCGCGAGCCGGTTGAGTGCCGGTGTGCATGGCCACCCCCACGTCAGACTGCGCCAGTGCCGGCGCATCGTTTGTGCCGTCGCCGGTCATGGCCACCAGCCGTCCGCCGGCCTGATAGTCACGTATGAGCTGGAGCTTGGCCTCCGGAGTCGCCTCCGCCAGGAAATCATCTACACCGGCTTCAGCCGCAATCGCAGTTGCCGTCAACGGATTGTCTCCGGTAATCATCACCGTCTTGATGCCCATCTTTCGCATCTGCACAAACCGCTCTTTGATGCCGCCTTTGACGACGTCCTTCAGATGAACCACGCCAAGGACTTCGCCATTGCGTACCACCACCAGTGGGGTGCCGCCCGCACGGGCAATGTGCTGCACTTCGTCTCGCACTTCCGGCGGCAGTTGTTTCCCTTGCTCCCCAAGGTAAGCTCTGATGGCATCGACTGCTCCTTTGCGGATGCTTACCCCCTCCGTATCTACACCGCTCATGCGCGTCTGTGCCGTGAACGGCACGAAGCGCTTGCCCTGGCGTCCAACGCCACCGGTGTCTCCGCGCAGCCCGTAGGCTTCCTTGGCCAGCAGCACAATACTGCGCCCCTCAGGCGTCTCATCCGCCAGCGAAGACTGCTGTGCGGCATCGGCCAGATCGTGTTCGCTCACTCCCTCAACCGGTATGAAGGCCACTGCCTGACGGTTGCCCAGAGTGATGGTCCCCGTCTTGTCCAGCAGAAGCACATCTACATCTCCAGCAGCCTCCACTGCTCGGCCGGACAAGGCAATGACATTGCGGCGGATGAGGCGGTCCATGCCGGCAATGCCGATGGCAGGCAACAGGCCGCCAATCGTAGTTGGAATGAGGCAGACCAGAAGCGCCACGAGGACGGTGATGGCAATCGGCGTGCCCTGCTGATTCACCTCAGTGCTGTATAGCGAGAAAGGCAGCAACGTGACGCAGACAACCAGAAAGATGATAGTGAATGCCGCCAGCAGAATGTCCAGGGCGATCTCGTTGGGCGTCTTCTGCCGCTTGGCTCCCTCCACGAGGCTGATCATGTGGTCCAGGAATCCTTCGCCTGGACTGGCTGTGACTCGCACTATCAACCAGTCTGACAGTACTCTCGTGCCACCGGTTACCGCACTTCGGTCTCCTCCCGATTCGCGAATAACTGGCGCACTCTCGCCCGTGACGGCGCTCTCGTCTACTGAGGCGATCCCGTCGATCACCTCCCCATCGGCGGGAATGACATCGCCCGCCTCTGCCAGGAATACGTCGTTCTTCTGCAGAGCAGCTGAAGGAACCAGATCGTACTTGGCTCCGTGCTTCGGCTGGCTGAGCTTCTTGGCTCGAGTCTCCTGGCGTGTGCGGCGCAGTGCCGCGGCCTGGGCCTTGCCACGGCCCTCGGCAAGGGCCTCGGAGAAGTTGGCAAATAGCACACACAGCCACAACCAGAGGGCTACGATGCCGATGAAGCTGGCCTTCGCCTCTCCGTGTCCGAGAAGAGCCTGTATGAACAAACCACTGGTCAACACACTGCCTACTTCGGTGACGAACATGACCGGGTTGCGCAGCATGTAGCGTGGATTAAGTTTGAGGAAGGCGCTGGCTATCGCCTGGCGATAGATATGCCATCCGAAAGCGCCCTGCTTCTGCGATCTCTGTGCCTTTCCACTTGGCGGTCTTGCTTGACTCGTGATCTGCGTATCCTGAACCATCAGCTGCTACCCCAATATCAGGTGCTCCACCAGAGGCCCGAGAGACAGGACGGGGAGGAAGCTCAGAGCACCCACAATGATGACCACGGCGATCAGCCAGGCAATGAAAAGTGGCGTGTGCGTTGGGAGCGTGCCCGAGGAAGCAGGCACCTTGTTCTCATCCACCAGCGAACCGGCTATTGCCAGCGCCGGGATCGCCAGCCAGAACCGTCCAATGAGCATGGCCAAACCCAGCGCGATGTTGTAGAAAGGACTGTCAGCCCCAAGACCAGCGAAGGCACTGCCGTTGTTGTTGCCGGCTGAAGAGAAGGCGTATAGCACCTCACTGAAGCCGTGAGCACCCGTGTTGAGCACTGCGTCCCTGCCCGCAGGGATGGACACGGCAATCGCGGTGCCCAGCAAGACGATCATCACCGGGATGAGGACCATGAGGGAAGCCATCTTCATTTCGTAGGCGCCGATCTTCTTGCCCAGGTATTCCGGAGTACGCCCGATCATCAGCCCAGCGACGAACACCGCGATGATGACGAAGGCCAACATGCCGTAGAGACCGGAGCCCACTCCTCCATAAACCACCTCTCCCAACTGCATGAGCCACATTGGCATGAGGCCGCCGAGCGGGGTATATGAATCGTGCATGGAGTTGACCGAACCGTTTGAGGCCGAGGTGGTAGAGGTGGCCCATAGAGCTGAATTGGTGATTCCGAAGCGTACCTCCTTCCCCTCCATGTTGCCCCCTGACTGCAGGTCGCTGGCTGTCTGGTCAACGCCAAGTTCGGTTATGGCCGGATTGCCGCGTTGTTCTGCCCAGACGGTTACCGTCAGGCAGGCCACGAAGATGATGGTCATAGCAGCCAGTATCGCCCAGCCTTTGCGGGTGTCGCCTACCATCTTGCCAAAGGTGTAGCACAGCGCCGCAGGGATAAGCAGTATCGCCAGCATCTCCAGGAAGTTGGTGAGAGGGGTAGGGTTTTCAAAGGGGTGAGCAGAGTTGACGTTGAAGAAGCCGCCGCCATTCGTCCCGAGCATCTTGATGGCCTCCTGAGAAGCCACCGGCCCAACGGCCAGAACCTGCTGGCCTATGGTTTGTCCAGTGGCATTGTCGGTCGACTGTAGCAGAGCCACTTCATGGGAGCCGCTGAACGTCTGCACCACACCTTGTGACACCAAGACCAGCGCCAGTATCAACGACAGAGGCAGCAGGATGTAGAGCACACTCCTCGTCACGTCGACCCAGAAGTTGCCCACAGTACCGGTGGAATGCCTCACGAAGCCACGTATCACCGCCACCAACACTGCCATCCCGGCGGCTGCAGAGAGGAAGTTTTGCACTGTGAGTCCAAGCATCTGGGTCAAGTAGCTCATGGTGGTCTCGCCGCTGTAGCTCTGCCAGTTGGTGTTGGTGGTGAAACTGGCTGCGGTGTTGAAAGCCGTATAGGGATCGACTGCTCCCAAATGCTGAGGGTTGAGTGGCAGGGCAGACTGGAGACGCTGAAGGCCGTAAAGCGCCAGCAGGCCCACCAGGCTGCAGAGCAGCAGGGCAAAGGCATACGTCTTCCAGTCCATCTCCTCATCAGCGCGCAGACCGAGAATGCGATAGATGAGCCGCTCGACAGGTCCGACGATGCGACCGAGCCACGTACGTTCGCCCTGATAGACGCGCGCCATGTATGATCCCAGCGGCTTGACCAGCAGCAATAGGATGAAGAGATAGAGGCCGATCTGAAGCCAGCCGAATGTCGTCATTTGAACCACTCCGGTTTCAGCAGGGCCAACACGAGGTAAACCAGGAGACCGAAGGAGATCATGCCTGAGACAATATAGAGGATGTTCATGCTATCACCGCATCAGATGTTCGGCGATCCATGCCAGTCCCAGAGTCGCCAGGAAGAACACTAGGATGAGGGTCAGAAAGAGCAGATCATTCATACCGCGCCCCCTAAACCCGACTGCCTCCATCCTAGCAGCAGATGGATCAAAGCGGTCTCAAGAAAACAGCTTGGGGTGTCAAGAGAGTGTCAAGAAGACAAGGCTAGGACAGGCAGTGATACCCTGGGGCGATAGTCTAGGACTTCGGGCGTCCACCAGAGAGGACTCGGACCCGCTCAATAGTCCAGCCAGTACGAAGATCTGAGTGCGAGTTTTACCTATTATCCAGCTCGGTGAGCCAACGGCTTCCTCCAGTTGGCGGAAGTGTGGCAATCATGAGGCAGAAGCTGGCGGGTCACTTGCCACTTGCAGTAAGCCTAGGGAGAGAGGCCGGGATCCTAATCAAGCGCCTCATCATAGGGGGTCGGACGTATATCCCGGATCAGCCTGAAGGCCTCGGCACGCATCGGCATAGGACAGGTGAAGTCATCCAATTGAAATCACAAGATCTCTAATCGTTTTCTAAGCATCTTCTCATCTGGCTCCAATCCATGATTGCCTTTCCTGCGCTACCATAGGGTTGTCTTAGACAGGACACCCCCCGGTCTCAGACGAAGAGCAAGAAAAGCCTACCTCCCCGAGGTAGGCTTTCTTCTTTG
>DAIQQD010000233.1:0-3477 GCA_036787015.1 Chloroflexota bacterium | reverse complement strand
GCAGGATGGTGCCAGTGGTCAGCGGCTATACCAGCCCGCCTTCGCTCAGCCGGGCCACCCGTGGTTACATCAGCTTCTTCGTGAACGGGCGGTGGGTGCAGAGCCGCCCGCTGGCCGGGGCGGTGGAAAGGGCGTACGAGGGGTGGTTGGGCGTCAGGCGGTATCCCATCTCGGTCATCAACATCGCGATATCGCCGCAGTTCGTCGACGTTAATGTCCATCCTGCCAAGAGGGAAGTCAGGTTCTCCCAGGAACCGATGGTTTTCAATGCCGTACATGGGGCTATCCGGCGTGTTCTGTCAGAGCGGGCGCCGATCCCCGAATTCAAACCCGCCGCCGGATTCGCGCCGGCGCCGGCGCGTCAGATGCCAGAGTTGCCGTTGGTCGAAAGGAAGCCCGGAGCCGCCGGGCCATTGATGCCGGGGCAGAGTCGCGCGGAACTGCCCATACTGCGGGTGCTGGGGCAGGCGTCTTTGACCTACATCATCGCCGAGGGACCCGACGGCCTCTATCTCATCGACCAGCACGCCGCCCATGAGCGCGTGCTATTTGAGAAGGCGCTGGCGCAGTGGAGCCGGAAGTCGGTCGATGTCCAGCCACTCCTGGAGCCCCTGGCGGTGGACCTCAGCCTGAAGCAGGAGGAGGCGCTCAGAACCGGAGGCGAGATGCTGGCCCAGTTCGGGTTTGGCATTGAGCCCTTTGGCGACCGGACATATCTGGTGCGGGCTGTTCCCGCCATGCTGGTCGGCAAGGGCATTGCCGACGCAGTCAAGGAGGCCATCGATTCCCTGGAGGATGAAGCCGCTGGGGCCAATGAAGAGGAGAGAGTTGCCCGCTCGCTGGCCTGTCACGGGTCGGTGCGGGCCGGGCAAGTCCTGAGCCAGGAAGAGATGGGTGAGCTGATCCGGCAGTTGGAGAAGACCACCTCCCCCCGCACCTGCCCCCATGGGCGGCCCACCATGATCCACCTCAGCGCCGGCCGGCTCGAACGGGAGTTCGGGCGGGCGTAGGCCTGCTACTCTCTCCGGCGAATGACCGCTCAAGTCAGGCACAATGCTGCCCATTCGAGGCTGTGAACACGGCTACATTTCGCGCCCGCCTATTGACAGCCTCCTTTGCTCGCGGGTGTAGAATAGGTTTATAGTCGGCACAGCCATGGCCGCACAGGACAGGTGATATCTGCAATGGGGTTGGGGGTGGTAGGAGTGGCAGTCCTCTAAATATCCGTCCGCACAGACCTCTTTCTTGGTGCAGACCTTAACCGGGGACGGCACGTATTCCAGATTATCAGTTCACTTGCCCTTTGCCGTTGCGTCGAATCGTTGGCCGAAAGCAGGGTGGATGAGGAGGTGAGGCCTATGGTCATGGAAGTGCGCACTTCTGGTCGAGACACGCAGGTCGTGACCAGAGACTCCGGAAGAGGCAGGGCACTTCAGTGCCCCCGTCCGGGGTCGGGATTCGCTTGAAGGAGAATCACGGTGAAAGGGTCAATGGGCAACGCGTTGAAGACGGAATTCGACGCATATAGCAGTATCCTGAGCAACCTCAGGAGTCTGGCGCAGGAGTTGCAAACAAAGGACCCCGGTGAGTTCCAGGTAACTGAGATGATAAGGACGCATCTCCTGCAAATGCTCGATTCTCTGGTGATTGGCCCAGAGGACATGCACTCTGGTTGGGCATAAGGCCGGGCCTCCACTTGTCGGCGTATGCCTCAGGGGTGAGACGGCCTCCCGCATGCCTGAATCACTGATGATCACACCGCGTCCGGGAAGCACCCCCAGTCGGGCGTCTCCTGATGCTGGTCTCCCGTGAGAACCACGGCAATAGGGACTAAGGTCTCAAGACAACCCTCCGCTCTGCCTGCCACAATCGGATTCATGAAGTTGTCCAATGCGGTCAGGCTCATTGGGGAGTTCCTCGGCTTTCTTTTCGTTTCAACCGGCGGCACGCTGCTGTGTATCGGCGTTCTTCTGGTGCTGTCGCGCATTGGCCTGGGGGGTGCTGACGCGGGACCCATGGTGAGATGGCTGGACCTTGTCCTTGGCTGCGGGGTATCGGGTATCGCCATGGTTGCTGCCGGCATCTGCCTGGTGCGCCGATTCAAGACATAGGCGTTACATGACTCTTCGCCCATTCCAGGTTTCCCCTTTGACCATGGTTCGGCTGAGTGTATGATAAGCCGTGGTGGTTGCTGAACACCGGCGGTCACCGGAAGTCCAATCTTGGAGGGTCAACATGATTCTCGACAGGTTCTCTCTGGCAGGCAAGGTGGCGATGGTAACCGGGGCAGGGAGGGGGATAGGCAAGGGGATTGCACTTGGCTTCGCGGAGGCGGGTGCTGACCTGATCTGCGTGGATATGACGGCCGGCCAGGTTGAGGCCACGGTGGCCGGAGTGCAGGATCTGGGACGGCGGGCGCTGGTCCTGGGATGCGATGTGCGGGAAGGCGAGCAGGTCGAAAGGATGGTCAGCCAGGCGAAGCAGGAGTTCGGGCGCATCGACATCCTGGTCAACAACGTCGGCGGCACCATCTACAAGCCAGCCTTGAAGACGAGCCAACTGGCCTGGGAGGCCGTGCTGCGGCAGAATCTGACGGCCACTTTTCTCTGCAGCAAGGCGGTGGCTCCGGCGATGCTGGAACAGAAGGCGGGATCGATCGTCAACATATCCACTCGCGATTCCATGATCCCCTGCCCGGGGATGCTGGGCTATGGCGCGGCGAAGGCGGGCGTCAATTCCCTGACGCTGACGCTGGCCTGGGAACTGGCTCCATATGTCAGGGTGAATGCCATTCTGCCGGGCGCGGTCTGGACGGAAGGCAGCGGCCCGCTGCTTGATGCCGTGAAAGACAGGATCGCGGCCGGCACTCCGCTGAAGCGCCTGGGAAAGCCGGAGGACATCGCCCTGGCGGCTCTCTACCTGGCTTCTTCGGCATCGGACTGGGTCACCGGCAGGCTGTTCGAAATCGACGGTGGAATCGAGTTCATCCCTCTTGTCGCTGATGAGATGGCGGGCCACAAGTAGGTTGTGTCCAGCAGTCGAACCTAGTAGAATCGCAACCCGTGGGAGAGGGGGCTGTCTCAGTGATTATCGATGAGGTGATGGAATGCCGAAGGTAGAGCTTCAGAAGACCTTTCATGTTCCGCTGGACAAGGCAATCGAGTATTTTGGGAATCACGAGGTCTACAACAGTGCGCATGCGCGGAGTGACACGACCTGCACCATTGTGAGCCGGAAGGACAACGAATTCCTGGTCGAGGTCAAGCAAGAAGTCGGTAGGCAGAAGATCAACTTCACCACTAAGACTGTCTATCGACTACCGCACAGTATTGAGACGGAGACGCTTGATGGTATAGCCAAGGGTTCACGGCAGAAGGTGACCTTCAAGTCCGTCTCCCAAGGAACTGAAGTCACTTATGTTACCGACTTCAAGATGAACTTGGGTGGAGCGGTGGGGAAGGCATTCGGCTTGGTGAG
>DAIQQD010000042.1:0-12559 GCA_036787015.1 Chloroflexota bacterium | reverse complement strand
CTGCAGGCGGCGCAGCAGTCCATCGTATTCCGCGTCGCTGATCTCCGGGCTGTCCAGCACGTAGTAGCGGTGGTTGTGATGGTTGATAAGCGAGCGAAAACGCTCGATCTCTTGCCTAACGTCGCTCTCGTCGGTCACGTCCAAGTCCTGTGAGGCGCCGGATTTCGCGACCTAGTATAGCATAGGGAAACACGAGTGACGCTCAGTCGCGAATCCAAGCTGGAAATGCAGCACTGGCAAGCGAATCTTGTGAACGGGCATGCAAGCGTCCTGTAAGCGTCTTTTCAGCCCCCTCCGTCCCCCATTCTTGGGGGATAGAAAAAAGAAGATTTGAGGGACACCCTCAAACTCCCGGCAGCATTCTGCTGCACCTCTATCGTGGCCCATCCCTCTTTGGTCAAAGAGGGACACCGAGGGAGTTCGGCAGACCCCCAGACCCCCACCAGGGACCAGTCCGTGCCCTCCACTGGGATTTCGGATTTGGAGTTTAGGATTTGGACTCTGGCTCCTTGCCAACGGGCTTCGCCCGCGATTGACCCGCCGCACTGCCGATGCTAGAATCCAAGGTGCGGGTTTCACTGAAGCCTGAAGTTGAATTCCCTCATGAACGTGGGGCTGTAGCTTAGCTGGGAGAGCGCCTCCCTTGCACGGAGGAGGTCAGGGGTTCGAATCCCCTCAGCTCCATTTCCCAGCCGGCCAGGCGATCATCTGCCTCCGTTGGCTCACTGAGTGTGCCCTGCGTCCACCTTCATGAGTGCATAAGGTGCGAATTGCGCAGCGTCGATCTCGGCTACGACGGTCCCCGGCAGCATAGTGCTGTCACCGACGACGTATACAGCCCCCAATACCCGGACTACCTCGACATCACCCCAGGGATCATCTTTGGAAGATCGCAGCACGACCTCAGCTTCGCCCATTTCCACACGCTTTGGCCGCCTCGTCACCACTTCTCTGATGAGTCGCGGATTGTAGTCGAAGCCTTCACCACCGGGCGCCGGGAAGTGCTTGAAATTGTAGGTCACCACCTGGCCTGGGACTTGAAGGCCAGCGGCCATAAGATCCTGAACGCCCTTATCGTTGAACTTGCCAGTGAGTTTTGCCCTGATCTCCAGGAAACGAACGCCGTGCCTCTCCGTCCAGCCCTCCACCTTATCGCCATGGCGCTTGAGGTGAATATTGGCGATCTTCTTGGGGTATCCGAATATCTCGCGGCCTAGGACCATTGCCATGTCGTTGGTGACAGGCATACCCAGACAGTAGGAGCCTTCTTCGCCATTGAACTGGGCCTGAAGGAACAGGGCGCTCTCCAGGTACGTCACACCAAAATTGGTCTTGGGATAGTTCGCCACAAAGACAGTGCCGATGGGGAGAGATGCAGGCTTGAGCGGTGGAGGGAGCAAGCGCCCCACCACTTCCGGCTTGGTCTCGAAGAAGACCGTCAGTCTCTCCATGTCATAGAACTCACCCGTCCCCATGAGCTTCAAGCTGCTCCGTTCCTCAGATCTGACGAATCCCATGGTACACCTCCTCCTCGTTCTACCCTACCGGTGGAATCCGTTCGGACGGTATCATGAGAGGGCGATGATGTCAACCTTCTAGGTTGGGGGGTCTTGAAATTCGACCAGCGGCCCCAAAAAGCCGAATGAAGCAGAGATCTGAGGCAAAGCCCCAAGTGTCGGATCTTGGCCTGTCACGGTGCGGCTATGCCAGGCTGAAGGCTAGGCAAAAGGTTCTGTCTAAAGTTCTGCCTATTGTAACCTCAGCTCCATTTGCCTTCAAGAAGCACTAGCTGGGGTTACTGTAGGGAGAACCCGGCTCACCACTTTGAAAGCAACAGCAAGAGTCAGCAGTCCACTTGCTGAGCGTTCATACAGCGCTACTCAGACCATTTTGAGGCTGCGATTTCGTTTCGAGACGCGAGTTGTGCGTCGAGAGATATCGTAGGACGCAAACCGTGACGCGTGGTGCGAAATGACATGACGTAACCTACCCAAGAGAAGATTGCCCCTGGCTGCGCCGCCGCTTCTCAAGCCGATGCAGAGTGTAGTAATTGGCCAAGCCAAGTAGAACCATCGCCGACAGGAAAGCGGGATAGGCAATCCGCCAATTCTCCCGTCCGGTCATCATTGTCCACTCGGACATGCCGCCAATGCCGGCCAGCAACGTGAGCGGCATGAAGATCGTGGCGATCAAAGTCAGACGCCTGACCGTGGCATTCGTTTCCTGGGTGGCTTTAGTCATTTGGTTGTTCAACAGCGACAGGTACATTTCCATGAGACTCGTAACCAGGTCGCGATATGTCTCAGCCAGTTCGAAGAACCTGGAAAGATGGTCGTAGATGTCGCGATAGTGAAAGATCTCCTTGTCCGAAACAAACGGACAATCCTTCCGACAAATCCTGGTTAGGATCTCTCGTTCGTGAAAGATACTTTTGTGCAACGCCACTAGGTCCCGGCGCACACGAATCAGCTCGGAAGGGTTGAACCTCGAGATAGCCGCCAGCATCGTCTCTTCCATCCGGTCGAGGTCATCCTCCAGCAATTCGATCGCGGCAAATTTGTGATCCACGATGCGGTCGAGGATCACGTGCAGCAGAAACGCCGGCCCTTCGCGGGCGCTCTCATTGCTGCGCTCCACCGCCTGTTCGATGCCTGTTAGCAGCAGACTATTAGTGGGCTCACTGTGGGTTACACTGACCAGAAAATTCTCGCCGATGAACAAATCAACTTCATCAATGGATAGCTTGCTGTCGGCATAGCTGAAGGCATTGAAAAGGATGAACGTGTTCTTGTGGTAATCCTCGATCTTGGGAACTTGATCGTCGTCGAAGCAATCCTCAATCGAAAGCGGATGGAGACCCAGGGGATCGATGAGCATCGAGAGTTCTTCTCTTGTGGGCTGATAGTAATGCAGCCAAAAGAATCCGCCGTCATGCACGGTCGTCAGCGCTTCGGTCACACTTCCGACACCCTTGAGCTTCCCTGCGGGAGAAATGTGGTAGAACTTGGATTCGGACATTGCCACCTCCGAAGTACAGTTTGTCTCTCTAGGCCTCAGCCATGAGTTGCACCTGACCTGCCGCCAATGGTTATGCCGCTTCTTAAGTTGCGGTTCCCAGACTGAAGGCTAGTTCTAGGGTTAGATTTCCGTCTTTCTGCCAGTATAGCCCACCGCAGTGGACTCAAACAACAGCGTGTTGGAAGAGGGTGAATACTCTCAATCGTTCTGCCTTTGCGGTATGGACGGACTATACCAGGGTGAAGGCATAGGTGTGAGTTCTGCCTACTGTAACCTCAGCTCCACCAATCCCCCTCGGGATACCGCCTCGCTCCGGCGCATTCAATCCCCACCCTATCTTGGTCCGAATTGGACTAGGTTGCCGTGCTGATGCTAATCTGTGAGATAGGGTCAGTCCGGCATCATACAGTCAGTCTTAGTGGGGAGGTACTTCGCACAATGATCGGCATAACATCGTATTCAGCTCACATTCCCTGGTACCGGCTGAGCCGGGCCAAAATGAACGAAGCCACCGGCTTCCTGATGACCTTTCCGCCACCTGGGGAAAGGTCGGTGGCGAACCAGAATGAAGACAGCGTGACCATGGCCGCCGCGGCCAGCATCTACTGCCTGGAAGGGGAGGACCGGAGCCAGGTGGGCGGCCTGTACTTCGCCACCAGCACTCCGTCCTACCTGGTGAGACAGCAGGCCAGCATCGTCTCGACCGCCCTTGATCTGAAGGAGGACATCCGCGTGGCGGACTTCGAATCCGGGAACAAGGCGGGAACCACCGCCCTGCTGGCTGCCCTAGACGCCGTCAAGGCCGGCTCCATGAAGAGCGCTCTGGTGGCCGCGGCCGACTGCCGGGTAGTGAAGCCGGGTAATCCTCAGGAGTACGTGTACGGCGACGGCGCCGCGGCCATCATGGTCGGCCAGGACGACGTGGTGGCCGAGCTGGAGGCCACCTACTCGCTGTCCGTCGATTTCGTCGACCGCTGGCGGGCCGTTTTCGAGGAGTTCGAGCACTCTTGGGAGGACCGCTGGATCCGGGACGAGGGCTACGAGAAGCTGATTCCTCGGGCCATCAATGGACTGCTGCAGCAGCAGAAACTGACGCCGGCAGACATAGCCAAGGTGGCCTACTGCTACCCCAATGCCCGGCCGCACGCGGCGCTGGCCAAGAAGATGGGCTTCACGCCGGCCCAGGTGCAGGACAGCCTGCTGGACAAGGTCGGGGACACGTGCGCCGCCTGGCCGCTCATGATGCTCGTGGGAGCGCTGGAAGAGGCCAAGCCGGGGGACAGGATCCTGGTGGCCAGTTGGGGGCAGGGCGTGGACGTGCTCCTGTTCAAGGTGACCGACAAGATCGGCAGGATGAAGGACAAGTGGGGCATCAAGAAGAACCTGGCCCGCCGCAAGGATCTGGAGAGCTGGGAGAGATTCGCCTCCATGCGCGGCGTGGTGAAGTTCTACCTGGGCCCGCGCGACCAGGAGTACGGTTTCACCTCGTACTCCATGGCCTGGCGGGAGAGGAAGCAGCTGTCCCGGCTGTACGGCTGCAAGTGCAAGAAGTGCGGCACCGCGCAGTTCCCGGTGCGGCGGATCTGCGTCAACCCCAACTGCAAGGCCATCGACCAGATGGAGGACTACCGATTCTCCACCCTGACCGGCAAGGTGTTCTCTTTTGTCGTGGACTATAACGTCTCGGTTCCGGTGCCTCCGGTGGTACACGCCTACATCAACTTCGATGGCGGCGGCCGGATACAGATGCAGGTAGTTGACGTTGACCCCTTCACCGTGCAGATAGGCATGCCGGTGGAAATGACCTACCGGCGCAAGCTGGTCGACATTGCGCGCGGCGTGAGCATCTACTACTGGTGCGCCACCCCCGTTCGGCAGTAGGCCGGGCAGCGAAGGAATAACGGAGGAGATACTGAAAATGGCAGACGGAATAAAGGACAAAGTGGCCATCATTGGCGTCGGATGCACCAAGTTCGGTGAGAGGTGGGACACCTCAGCCGGGGACCTCCTGGTGGACGCCTTCAAGGAAGCCATCGCGGACGCCGGGATCGAGCCGAAGGACATCGACATGGCCTTTGGCGGCACCGCGATGCCGGAGACGCATCTGGGGCCGGCCGGCACGGCGCTGGCCGAGAACCTCAGGCTGCCCTATGTCCCCTTCAGCCGGAACGAGAACTACTGCTGCACCGGGGCCGACACCATCCGCTACGCCTCTTACGCGGTCGCCTCCGGCGCCTCCGATATAGCCCTGGCCATCGGGGTCGAGAAGCTGAAGGACGTGGGTACGCCCGGGCTACCGGTGGGCGGTGTTACCACCCCGCCCCGGGGCACCCTTCAGGGCGTCATCCTGAGCGGCGGGCCGGGCTCGTTCGCCGTCCTGGCGACAGCCTACTTCGCCAAGTACGGCCTGGACTTCAACACGGGCAAGGAGATGCTGGCCCGCATCTCCGCCAAGAGCCACTACAACGGGTCATTGAACCCCAGAGCGCACCTGCGCAAGGCGGTGACCGTCCAGGAGATCATCGCCGCCCCCTTCATCGCCTGGCCGCTGGGCCTGTTCGACTGCTGCGGCGTCAGCGACGGCGGCGCGGCCGCTATCGTGGTCCGGGCGGCGGATGCGAAGAAGTTCCGAAAGGACCCCATCTACATCAAGTCCCTGCAGATCTGCTCCACGTCCGGAGAGCCGGAGGAATGGAGCGCCGGCCCCTGGGACGCCACCTACATCGAGATGAACCGGCAGGCCGCGCGCAGGGCCTACAAAGAGGCCGGGGTGACGAATCCCCGCGAAGAGATCAGCTTCGCCGAAGTCCACGACTGCTTCTCCATCACCGAGGCCATCATCATGGAGGACCTCGGCTTCAGCCCCGTGGGCCATGTGAAGGACGACGTCTTCGCCGGGCGGTTCGCGCATGACGGACCCCAGCCGATGAATATCAGCGGCGGGCTCAAGTCATTCGGGCATCCCATCGGGGCCACCGGTCTGCGGATGATCTACGAGCTGGTGACGCAGTTCCAGGGCCGGGCCGAGCTGCCGGCACGCCAGCTGAAGAATACCCGGCTGGGCCTGACGCACAACCTGGGCGATGCGCCCCCGCGCTCCGTGATCGCCGTCACCATAATGGGCCCGGAGCTCGGTTAGACTGGAGAACGGCGCCGGGGTGTGTCCGGGGGACTAGGTGGAGATAGCTATTTCGGGAATGGCTCCCGGCCTTGACTTCGAGCGCAGTGATACCGTCCGGGTGATCGGTTAGGCGGGGTAGGCCACCGACGCAAAGGAACTAGGCCAGAACCGACGCCAACGAAGGGTGGACGACTCCGTCCCCCTTTACTCCCTTTTGTGATGCCCGTCAGTTGGTGAGTGCAGCCAACGGCTGGGCCACGCCCAATGACCGGGAAGGTGCCGTTCTGCCATGCGCGACAGCGACAATACGTAGAGTCGCTCCGCGTTTCAGGTATAGTTCGAACTCTCCCCAGTCTCCACCAGACGCGCGGGGTTTGCCTGCTACACCCTATCAAGGATGCGTCTGGCACTCAAGCTCCTTGATGAGTCGATGGGCGGCGTCCCCGACGTGCGCCAAGGAAAGCCGCTAAGCGGCCGACACCGTCCAGAGAGAAAGGCTTGAGAGTTCTCAACTATGAGGCTGCCGGAGTCTGAATACCCCAGCGCTTTGACAAGTGCTTCTTCAACTTGACACAATTGAAGGCATGTTGGATATGGATCGCCTGTTTCATCCCAGGTCAATCGCCATAGTAGGTGCATCAGCCAAGCCCATGTCGCCAGTGGCCAGGTTGTTCCTCAGTCCTCTTCTTAGTTTCGGTTATGAAGGGCGAATCTATCCGGTCAATCCAAGTGCCACCGAGATCATGGGGCTTAAGGCCTATCCCAACCTGAAAGCCATACCGGGGCATGTGGACTACGTTATCTGCGCAGTGGCCCGCCGTCTGACTGCACAGGTGGTGCAGGACAGCGTCGATATAGGAGCCAGGGTGGTCACTTTGTTCACCTCTGGCTTCAGTGAATCGGGGACCGAGGAGGGCCAACTTGAAGAGCAGAGATTGGTTGACATCGCCAGGCGCGGGGGCGTTCGCCTCATAGGCCCGAACTGCCTGGGTCTGCACTGTCCCGAAGCCGGCATCTCGCTGGAGGGTATGATCCCCAAAGAGAGCGGCAAGATCAGCTATCTCTGTCAGAGTGGGGGCAATGCCCAAGACTTCATATTGGCCGCTGCGGAGCGCCGCATATTCCTTCGAAAGGCCGTCAGCTTCGGCAATGCCGCCGACCTCAACGAGTCGGATTTCCTGGAGTATTTTGCGGAGGACGAGGGCACTCAGATCGTCACCATGTATGTTGAGGGTGTGAAGGAGCCACGCCGATTTGCCGAGGCACTGCGAAAGGCTGCCGCAAGGAAGCCCGTCATTCTGCTCAAAGGAGGGAGAGGGAAAGCAGCAGTGGAGGCTGCGGTGTCGCACACAGGCTCATTGGCAGGGAATTGGCTGGTTTGGGATTCTCTCTGTCGGCAGGCAAGGTGCATTCAGGTGAAGAACCTGGAGGAGCTTGTCGACTGCAGTACGGCGTTGGCTTATTTGAAGCCGCCGCGGGGGAGGCGGGTGGGCATTATCAACATGGGTGGCGGATCGAGCGTACTGGCCGCCGACGATTTTGAAGACGCTGGTCTCGAGATACCCCCCTATCCTCCAGACGTTGTGCGGGAGATGACGAGATTGATCCCAGGGGTTGGTCTGGGGTTCCGCAACCCGATTGACTCGTCGAGTGACCTCTTCTTCAATCCGGCGTTGCTGGCCGAGTCCATCAGGACCGTGAGTGGATGGGACGGTGTAGATGTGATCGTAGTGTGCGTGCCTGCCGTCGGGGGCGTCAAGACAACGACTGAAATCTACCGGCAGGCACTTGGCGGAGTGGTGCAAGGCAGCCAGCAGATCGACAAGCCTTTGGCCGTTGTCCTCCGAAAGGGGCGATTGGGGAGTGCCGAGAAACTCGTCTATGAAGTACAGGATGACTGCTTCAGGGCCGGCCTACCAGCGTTTGGCTCATTCAGCAGCGCTGCCAGAGCCATCGGACGCTACGTGTCCTACTACGATCGGCGCGGTTAGGCTGCCTGCACAACCTGGCAGGTGACAGCATCCGTGCTGTGGGATAGCCGCAGCGATCTCCAAACCGGCGTGCTTCATCAATCGTCCGGTATGAGCGGAATCACTACCACTCTGCAGTCAGATCGGCGCTTCACAACTGGGCTCCCGCTGAGGGACGCTGCCGGACGCTGGCGAAGCTGCTACAATGACACCGAGCCAGCAAGCCAATCCTGCCCCCTGGGGTTCTGCCGGTCAGACCTGAAGCGCACAGGAGGAACAATGCGATGAGATGGTACAAGAACATTGGGAGACTGGGTGGGGGTGACAGTGCGGCAAAGACACCCACTGGCATCGATGAACCACTTCGCATTGAGCAGGCGGCGCGAGGAGACCTGACCTGGCTGAACGTTGAGAGACCAACACGCCGGGAGCTTGATTATCTGGCTCAAGAATTCCACTTCCACCCATTGGATCTGGATGACTGCCTGAGCCGGATTCAGCGTCCCAAGATAGACGAATACGAGGAGTATCTCTTCATCGTATTCCACTTCCCGTTGTTCAGGAAGGAAGCGGGAGTGACGGTTGCCAGCCAGGTTTCCGTTTTCATTGGCAACAATTACCTGGTCACCATACATGACGGGGTTCTCAAGCCCTTGGTGAAGCTTTTCGCCGACTGTCAGACGAACGAGGCGACTCGCGAGGCGACCATGAAGAGTTCTGGCTACCTTCTGTATCGCATAACGGACACGCTGGTGGACTACTGCCTGCCCATAGCCAACAAGATTATGCAGAATCTGGAGACAGCGGAGGACGAAATCTTCGACACCAGGAGAATCGGGAGAGTGGCGAGAGAACTCTCGCTTCTTCGGCGGGACATCATTTCGAATCGCCGGGTGATCTGGTCGATGAAGGCAGTCATCAGCAGCCTGGAGCACAAGACAGAACGCTACACCACTGAGGATCTGGAGGTCTTCTGGGGAGATGTGGTTGACCACGTTGACAAAACCTGGGATACCCTGGACGAGTGCAAGGAGATAATAGAAGGTCTCCACGCGGCACAGGAATCCGTCTCGTCGCATCACACGAATGAGACCATGCGCATACTCACCGTCGCCACCACTATAATGATGCCTCTGACTCTGGTGGCCAGCATCTACGGGATGAACATCGCCCTGCCCAAGATGGGGAACGAGAGCAGTTTCGTCTCCTTCATCATCCTTATCTCGATCATGGTGCTTGCCATCGTTGGCATGCTGATCTTCTTCCGCAGCCGCCGCTGGATATGAAGACTCATTGACAGCGCCGGAGCAGACCATGGGCCGTCTCGAAGCCTCGGTTCTGTGTGCGGCCGCCGCTACACCACCGCTCTCGTTCAAGGGCAAAACGCGCCAGCCTTTGAAAGCCAGCTTCACGCAGGAGGCACTGCCGGCGACGGTGCTCCGAATCCCCAGTCGGCGCCAAGGTTGTCCTTGGTCACCTTCATCAGGACCATCACTTCGTGACTGACCACGCCCGGCACTGTGCCCAGGTATTCTCTGACAAACCTGGAGAGATCCTCCTGGGTCTTGAGGAATGTGGTGAAAAGCAAATCGAACGACCCGGTGGTGATGACAACGTGGTGCGTATCCGGCGAGGCGGCCAGTGCGGATGCCGCCTGGTCGATCATCCCCGGCCGCACGCCCAGGCCGATGTTCGCCCGGATGCTGTAGCCCAGACGTATCGGGTCGGCCACGGCGATGACCTGGAGTACCTGATCGTCTATCAGGCGCTCGATCCTCCGCCGCGCTGTGGCCTTGCTGCAGCCGGCGGAGGCCGCCAGGCTCGTGTAGGCGCTGCGCGGACTGGCCCGGAGTTGCCCCAGCAACCGGTAGTCGAGGCCGTCGAGACCTCTTTGCAGAGGTTCACTCCTGCCGGCCGCTATGCTTCTGTTCGCCAGCAAGGAAAGCGAGAACTTGGCCACCTTGAGGCTCACCATCGTTTCGGCCCTGGTTATGTCTTTGATGGGCGCCAGACTGGAGCTCACGAAATCCCAGAGGTCCACTGCTTCCGGCAACGACACCGAGGCAAATATGTCATACCTGCCGGTGTGAATCGAGACGTGATACACCTCGCGTATGTCTGCCAGGCGGCGGGCCACCGAATCGATCCGGCTCGGAGGGGCATTGATGGCCACCAGCACCTGCTTGGTATGGCCGATAGCCAACGGGTCGATCAGCGTCAGGAACCGGATGATCTTCTCTTGCTGAAGCCTCTCGAGGCGGTCGGCGATGGTGGACCAGCTCATGCGCAGCCGTCCCGCCAGCTCGCTTACGCTCTGCCGGCCGTCACGCTCCAGCTCCCCAATCAGGCGCAGGTCAAGCTCGTCCAGCGGCGACACCTGCTTGTCTGTCATCACACCAAGCCTCTGTCCCGTTCACCCGGACATGACACAATCCGGATGATGCGAAGTCCGCTGAAAAACGGAGCATATTTGGTATCATGGATGATCTTTTTCATTCCCGTTTGCCATCTTGATGATACAGTTCTCGGTATTTATACCATTCTATTGACACTATTGTCAATAGCACGGTACAATGTTGGGAAAAACCAGGGGGAGAGGCACAAATGACATCACGGACAGATCGTGGCACGTTGCCTGGTTCAACTACAGGGTCTGGCAGATGAACAAGTTCACTTCACTCCACTCGGCAGGCAACATAGGCACGCTGGAGCTCAAGAACAGGCTGATCATGCCGGCCATGGGTATCCCGCTGGCTGGGGCAGAGGGCGAAGTCACAGACAAGATGATTGCGTTCTACAAGGCGCGGGCCGCAGGCGGCGTGGGCCTGATCACCACGTCGTTCGCCTCCATCAGCCCCGATGCCAACTTCCCCTTCACGCTGTGCATACACGATGACAGGTACATTCCAGGCCTCAGAAAGCTAGCAGATGCGATCCATGAGGCTGGTTCCAAGGTCTGTGTCCAGTTGATGCACCCCGGGCTGCTTCTCCTGATGCTGGGGTGGGTCGCCGAAGGCGTCTCCGTGAGAGTCCCGTCTATCACGCCCTGGCTGAAGAAGGACGTGCCCTATCATGAGCTCAGCCATGCCGACATCGATCGTTACGTTGACCTCTTCGCAGAGGCGGCGCTGCGGGCCAGGCAATCTGGGGCCGATGGGGTCGAGTTGCACGCCTCCAACGGTTGTCTGGTCAGCACCTTCCTCTCTCCCATCACCAATCGAAGAACGGACGAATACGGGGGCAGCGCCGAGAACCGGGCCCGTTTTGCCCGCCGGATCGTGCAAGGGATCAAGGAAGGGGCCGGTCAGGGTTTCCCAGTGATCGTCAGGATCAACATGCACGATGACATGGAAGGAGGAGTTGCCCCCGATGAAGTGATCCGACAGGCCGAGTTGATCGAGTCGGCCGGGGCCGATGCCATCAACATCTCGTCGGGTCTGGAATACTGGACGACATCGACGATACCGTGTTACCTGTTCCCGGAAGGTTCCATGCTGCCGATGGCAGACAGGGTCAAGAAGGCAGTGCGCATACCCGTCATTGCCGCGGGTAAGATAAGCGTGGAGCTGGCGGACCAGCTTCTCTCTGAAAGGAAAGCGGACTTCATCGCCTGGGGCCGCCCCCTCCTGGCCGACCCGGAATTGCCCAACAAGATCAGCCAGGGGCGCAAAGATGAGGTGTGGCAGTGCATTTACTGCAACAATTGCCTGAACATTGACCTGGACCTCTATCCCGGCGCATGTTCGGTGAATCCCTTCGTCTACAGAGAGGACAGCTACCCTCCTCCAAGGGCGGAGACTCCAAAAAGGGTCATGGTGGTCGGAGGCGGACTGGCCGGCATGCGAATTGCCCTGCTGCTGGCCCAGCGCGGTCACCAGGTTTCTCTCTACGAGAGAAGCCCGAGGCTTGGTGGACAATGGAACACCGCTTGTGCCACGCCGGCGAAGAAAGACTACGTCTCGCTGGCGGAGCATCTTGAGCGGTCTCTGCATGAACACGGTGTCTCAGTGACAACGGGCGTCGAGGTCACCAAAGAGAAGGTGCTCGATCTAAAGCCGGACGTGGTGGTTGTGGCCACCGGTGCGGTTCCCGTGGGACTGAACGTGCCGGGTGCCACCGGAGAGAACGTGGTGCAGGGTCATGATGTCATTGCGGGCCGGGCCGTGGTGAAGGACAAAGCGGTGGTGGTCGGAGGCCGCTTCATAGGGATGGAAGTGGCCATATCGCTAGCGGAGCAGGGCCGGCAGGTGAGCTTGGTGACGCAGGCGGGGTTGGGCCAGAACGGAATGAAGCTCGAACCGATGACGTACAGAGCTCTGGCCAGGAGGCTCATCGAACTGCGGGTCCCCCTGTACCTGAATTCGAGAGTCGTTGAGATCAACAGCAATGCCGTCATGATGACTTTGGGCGACGATATCTTCTCGCTGCCCGCTGATACGGTCATTCTCGC
>DAIQQD010000232.1:0-3514 GCA_036787015.1 Chloroflexota bacterium | reverse complement strand
GGGGCTGTCCAAAAAGCACCGCAGAGGCGGTTTTGGTATCTCTGGAACCATGCAGAGCGAGTAGAATCGAGATGTTCTACTTCGTTCAGAAGCCCGATATCTTGCTTTTTGGACAGCCCCCAAACGGAAAGCGGAGGCAGCAAACAGGTGTAGCACAACAGGAGATGGGGAGTGTATGTAGCGTATAGTTGATCATAGACTTCTCCAGGACGATGCTGTACCCCACCGCCTGCACTGATAATGGCCATTTCTCGCCGGGGCATCGACAACGATCTTGACGGTTTTTGGGAGTCGTGCTATAATGGATCGTCAAGTGATGAGCCCGGTCCGGCAGCGACCCGCTGCGTGATGCCATGGAGATGCCGTCTATGGCACTCCAATAGGCAGACATGTGGAGCCCGTATGCACGGTGGCTGGGTGGCATTATCCTCGCATCCATTGAGAGGCCATTCATGATCGAACAAGACATGCGGTAAAAAGTCAAGTGGCACTTTGACATTGGAATAGGCATTCTTTGGTCATCGGACCGAGCGCAAGCAACACCCGACCGTACCGGCAGGAGGCGCTACTTTTCCTGCGGCCAAGTGTGGTCTATGCAACTGTCATGGATGACGCCAGCGCGTCATCTACGCATAGGCTGCCTCCTGATGCTCCACCTTCGGCGTCTGGGGCCTCACGTAGGGTTCGTTCTTCGTGAGCAGGGCATGCACCAGCCGCACCAGCTTGCGGGCCGTCAATGCGAGAGCGCGTTTGTGTTGGTACTTGGCCACTTCCTGATACTTGCGCCAATAGTAGGCCTGATAGTCCAGGTTGTGCCGACGCAACTGGTCAGCACCCAGGATAAGGTAGTAGCGCAGGAAGACATTGCCTACCTTGGTCAGACGGGTAGTCTGCGACACAAAGTGGCCGGTGGCGCGCTTCTGCCAGGTCAGGCCGACGTACTGGGCCAGGTGTTTGTGCTCAGGGAAGCGGGTAACGTCGACGATCTCGGCCAGGATGCCGGCGGTGATCACCGGTCCCAGTCCCTTGACGGTGATGAGCGGGTTGGGCACGGGGTCAATGGCACGGGCGATCAGCCGGTCGAGGTGCTTCGTGGTGCGCTTGATGAAGCGGATGTGGTCCCAGCCGATGGCCAGGGCAGCGGTCACCAGGCTGTCCATCTGAGCCTCAATGGGGTAGGAGGTCTGGAGTGCCTGGCGGACAGTGCGCGCCGTGGCAGCAGGATCGCCAAACCGGCCGTGGCCGCGGTGAGTGATCAGCTCCACCAGCTGGTGCTGGGGCATGGCCCGCAGCTCGGCGGCGGTGAGCTCGGTCAGCAAGGTCACGCTGGTAGCACCAAAGACGTCGGAGAACGGCTCGACACGTTGCCAGTCACTGCACTTGAGGAAGGCGTAGGCTTGGAAGCGCAGTTTCTCGCGACTCAGCTCCCGGGAGAGCTGGAAGCGATAGCGCGTCAGCCGGCGCAGGCCCTGCCAGAAGTCGCCGGGCACGTAGGAGACGGGCCACTCGCCGAAGCGCAGTCGGGCGGCGACGTCGAAGGCATCGCGGTCGTCATTCTTGGGGCCACGCAGCACCAGGGCATCTTTGAAGCTGGCGATGAGCTTGGGGTTGAAGCAGACCAGCGCCAGCTCAAAGGGCTGCAGGATCGGACTGGTGCTTAGGTAGCGGTGGAAGGGGAGCCACAGCATACCGGTTGCTTCCCAGCCGATCTCGAGGCGGGTGTAGCCCTGATGCTCGGCGGCGTCCGCCAGGGTGGCAGCAGCCGACTGCGCCCCTGGCAAGTTGTTGGTCACGCGGAAGGCCGTCAGTACCTCGTGACCGCTGGCCTTGTCCACGGCTCGCAGGACGATGTCGTCCAGGTGGACATCGGCGCCGACACACAGGGTGAGACTGTTCTTTGAATCGTTCATAGACAGCTCCTTTGGGTGATGTCACCCAGGGGCCAGGGTGGGTATCCCAGGGAACCGAGCAGAGCAACAACCTCGTGTATCAGAACACTGGCGGCAGCCCTGAGCCGCACGGGAACAGCATGCGAGTCTGAAGTGCCGCTCGGCGTGGGCAACAGTCTTGTCACAGAAGTCACCTGTCGGTGCAACACGGAGGAGCAGAACTGCCCACCTGACCGGCTGAGTGCCCGGTCATTATCCCTGGGATACCGTTCCCTGGCAAAACATATTATACGAGGAGGAATGCAGATGAACGCCGCATTGTTCGTGGACTTTGACAATATCTATATTAGTCTTGCTCAACTGGACAGCATGGTAGCCAACAAGTTCGCCACGAATCCAGACAGATGGCTTTCGTGGCTTGAACGCGATATGCCCGCAATTTGTGAAGGTTCCAGTGGAGCTAGCCGCCGCATTCTAATACGCAAGTGTTATCTAAACCCGCAGGCCTTTGGCGATTTCAGGCCCTACTTTATTCGCTCAGCATTTGAAGTGGTAGATTGTCCACCTCTAACTACTCGCGGCAAGACTAGCACTGACATCCGCATGGTAATGGATATACTTGATGCCCTCGATCACGCTACCCATTTTGATGAATTCATCATCTTGTCGGGTGATGCAGATTTTACCCCTGTGTTGCTTAGGCTCAGAATGTTCAACCGCTACAGTGCTGTGCTTTCGGCTGGATATGCATCTCCAGCCTATAAAGCGTCCTGTGATCATCTGATCGCGCAGGACATTTTTCTTCGGGATGCGCTGGGCATTGCCGCCAGTGACGAAGAGGCCAGTAGTCAGGTTGAGGGAACCGGCGATGTGCCAGAATCGGTACTCATCAAGCTGGCCGCACGTCTCTATGAAGCAGCAGTTCCGCCCAACGGAATCGAGGCGAGCCAACTACCAGGCGTCTATTTGGAGTTCCCTGAATTTAGACAAAGCAACCACTGGCTAGGTTTCTATACCCTGCGTCGCCTGACAGAGGCCTTGGTAGAAAAGCGATCGGATCTCAAGATTGTCGAGGAAGATCCCTGGAGAGTGGCTCGGGTTAGTTATGCCCCAAGCGTCACTGCGTCCCGGCCAGTGTTGTCGGGCGAACAGATCGCCGCAGCCGAAAAGGAGCAACAGGACATTCGAAAGGCTATTGCCGAGTGGATTACAAGTATCGTCGGTGAGTCGGAGAGACCGGTTACCATGGCCGTGCTTGCTCAGGGGGTTAATGCACGTTTTGGAGAATACCCAGTGGAGTCAGATTGGCTTGGAGCCGGCACATTCAAACACCTACTCACGCAACTCGACCTTGGCAACCTTCAATTACTGTCAACCAGTCCCGGATACGTTTACGATCCTTCGCGCCACGAGACATCTGCTGCGGCACTTGCCTGCACCCCATCAGACCTGACACACCCAGCCACGGCCGAGCCGGTCGACATGTTCTCTGTCAAGTATCCCGAGCTTGCCCTGCTGGCGAGGAAGATCCACCAGTTGACGGACACTCCCTACTTGGTGCCAGAGCACTATGCTTTGCTGCTTCGAGAGCTTGCGCGGGAAATCAATGAGCGTGGCTACCAGAT
>DAIQQD010000041.1:0-12566 GCA_036787015.1 Chloroflexota bacterium | reverse complement strand
GCCTTGCCCACCGTCAGGGTGCCGTTGACATAGTTGAAGTTGTAGTTATTGTCGACGCTGCCGGAGAAGACGATGGAGTAGGAGCCCGCATTGCTGTGGGGTCCGCTGACTGCACCTGTGGGTGGCGTGTCCAGGACACTGGCGTTGTCGCTGCCGACGAAGCCGCTGTACTGGCAGGTATAGGCTGGCTCGGCATCGCCATAGGTGATGCTCTTATTGTCGGCGGTCACGGTCAAGGTGGCCTTGCCCACCGTCAGGTCGGCCGCGTCGCTACTGGCACCGTACCCGGTGTCGCCCGCGAAATTAGCCCCAACGCCGGAGGTGTTGTAGGTGCCGGTGTACGTGCCGACATCCAGGGGAACGCCACCCGTTGTCAGGGCCACGCTGTTCAGGGTGGCCACTCCGAAGGCATCGGTGCTGGCATTGCCTTTGGATTCGCCGTTGATATAGAAGTTGATGGTCTTGCCAGCAACTGCGGGGGACAGCGTAGCAGTCAGATTCTCCGTGCCACCATACGTGCCAGTAACTGGGTCGACAGCCAGTGTGGTTGGGATAATAGTAGTGTAGTAGACCTTAACCTGGAGTTGATCCAGATTCAAGTTGCCGAAGGCGGCAACAGGTACACGGACTCGAACCGTGAAGTTGGCTCCCGTCAGATCAGCGACCGACCATGCTCTTCCCCAGTTGTCAGTAGCGCCGCCGGCGACTAGAGTGGAGTCAGATGTGGTGTAGGTTGCCAGGTTCTTGACTGCTGTGAAGGCAATCCCATCCGATGATAGGGAGACATCTACAGTTCTATCATTGTCTCTTCTGCCCTCAGCCGCCACCGCGATGCCATCGATTGTGGCGCCACCTGGAATGCTCAATCCGAACGTGTAGTAGTCCACGCTGTCACCATTAGCGTTGAACACAGCATATGCATCATTCGACGTATATGCGTTGCCAGGATTCGTAACGCTAGTAACGTTGCGGTTCAGAGTGGGCGCCGTCCATCCGCCGTCAAACGTGGCAGATATGGTGTGATCGGTGGTAACGTTGGTGAAGGTATGACTGTTCACCCTTCCCACTGAAACGCTGTCCACCAGCACATCAGAAACAATGTAGGTGCTGTTGGGCGTGATGGTGAAGGTCTGGCTACTTCCCTCGGCAACTATCACGGCACCGGAAGGCGATATAGTCCCGCCTGCGCCTGCACTCGCGGTGATGGTGTGGGGGGGGCCGTAGGTGACGGTGATCTGCATATAGTCGACAGATGCCGTCCTATTGCCAAAGCCACTTTGGTTATATACCGACAGAGACACCCCGAAGTTGGCGTCATTGATATCCGCAGGCGTCCAAGTAGTTCCCCACAGGTCATTGGTCGCACCGTAGTTGGCAACCCCCATTGCAGTCGGCCAGTCTGTGGAGACAGCATGATTGGTGCCGACAATGGCACCAGCCTTGAGTAAATAGAGATCGACGTCATTTATACTGTTGCCGGCGGTGTTTGCAGAACTCATTCGCCTGATCGAAACCTGGATTCCGGCGATGACCTGGCCAGCCGGAATGGCGAAACCATAATTGGTGCCTTGAAGGTACTCAGAAGTGGCAGTTGTTGTAAGAACCGCAGTTGCATAAGGAGCACCGGCGGGTGGAGTGATATTGCCGGGATTGCTCCAGGCAATGGTTCCAGGACCATTCACATTGGTGCCTGTTCCGGCATTATTTGGGCCCGCAGTGGCAGCGGACGCGGGCAAGGTAGCGCTCACCACCAATGTCAGGACCAACGCCAGGACCAAGGTTAACACCACCAACTTAACTGGAGCGTACTTCATCGTGTCCCCTCCTCTAGCCATATGCATCCCGCGGTTCGGTCAGTGCAACCTGCTGCATTGCAGCCATCCCTTCTGGACAAAGACTGCTGAGGGATGTCCGCTGGCTCTCTTCGTCGATGGGGCCAAGAGCCAGATGCTGGCGTTCGGGCAGTCATACGCACTTTCCATACTATAGAGAACATGTCTCAAGAACCTCTCAAGGGCCATGAGCCGTCATACATTTCGTTCTCGGTGGGCGTTGGGTGAAAGTCCGGCGGCTGATGCAGCTTTCCTCAAGAGGATCATTCTGCCCCGGAGTCAACCAGCTCACCTGAGCCGCGCCCCGGGTATATGGTCAAGAACGCGTTGTTGTGGAGCCACGAGGAATAGAGTGCTGATGAGAAGCGTGGAAGAGCACTTGTCCAGCGCGAGGACTCGAGGAAAGCGGACATCCCGCGAAGGTGTGTTTCAGCTATCTCCACACAGATCAACGAGGGCCTTGGCCTTCGAATCTGGAGGAGCTTGACAAACATGGGGAGATGGCTATGATAGAAGGTGTTCTCGGGTGGTCAAACCAGCAATAAGAGGCTATGTCCGCCAGAGCAAAACGGGTAGGGTTGTCACCTACACAAGCTCACTCGGATAGCGAGCAGAAGCTACGAAAGCTCAAAGGCGGAACGAGACCAGGGAGGCTGGGAAGGTTACCCGAGAACCTTTTTGTTCTCCTTAGGTGACCCCGACACTGGTCCGGTTGAGCCGGCAGTCCTCTACTCCTGTGAAGGGGAGTCTCTTTCGGTTGAGGAGTCGGAAGCCTCTTCCAGACGATCTTGGTTTTCCCGCCAGCGGCGTCTCTCCTCGACGTTGTCGATGATCATGGTCATGCCACTGTATTTCATGAACCAGCGGTGAAAGGCCAACACTGCCTTCCTGATGACTCGGAAGACCTGCATAATCGCCACCCGGACCACCTCCCCGCCTGATTGTAGCACCGGACTGGACCTGGAGGCAGCGGGTGACCTGCTGAGCGTGCCTCCTGGCCCCCAGTCTTGGGGGATGATAAGAAACGCAGAGGGGCAAAGCCCCTCTGCACGCCTCTGGGGCAACCATGTAGGGGCAATCCTCGAGAATGCCCTTCTGGAAGGGCGAGACTTCTCATCCCTGTCACGGCGAGGAACCTCTTCCACGAACGGTGACGTGGCCATCTCGGGGCGGAGAATGACGCCTTCGGACACCCCCCACACCCCTGGCAGCATCCTGCTGCATCTCATCTCAGCATGCCCTCGCGGCGGCGTCACTCAGTCGAGAGGAAACTGTGACGGAATCCGGCGTCATCATGATTGTCCGGCAAGGCCATCTGCATACAATATGGCTTGGTGGCGCACTGCTTACCCGTCCGGCGGGAGTACATCCGGGCGGTGAGTTGTCCGGTGCCCACGAGGAGATGACGATGGACGAACAGAGAGAGCTTGAATCTGCAGGCCGCACTGACGGCAAATGGCGGGACGACACCGGGCTGAAGCGGGTGAATGCGGTGGTTGTCATCCTGGGATGTACGCTGTCCGCAACGACCTACCGCATGCAGCAGCAGCGCCTCCTGGATGTTCTTAACCGCAGTTTTGTGGCCAATTGCCGTCGAATCGGAAAGGAATTCATGCCGCTGACCGAAGTCGAGGCCTTCTTCTCCACTGGGGAGAAGGAGTGCCTGTCGTCCACCCATGTCAACAAGTCGAGCATCCTCTTTGTCGCGGAGAGAAGCGGGGGCCAACCTGACAGGAGCGGCATTCCAGAGGCGGAATTCAATCTCCTGAGGGCGAAGAAAGCACTGTCCGCGAGGGTTGACATACCCCCGCATACTCTGGTGGGCAACATGTACGCCGAGTTAGGGCAGGAGTTGGTGCATGTCATCGACGGCGAAGAGGAGTTCCTGCCGATGACGGATGTCTTCATCTTCCCCCCCTTGCCCACCGGGGAATCGAAATTCGGCTTCGTAGCCATCAACAAGCATCAGATTGTCCGCGTTGAGGAATCGCTGGAAGTGCCGAAGATGCCCACTAACGCAGTGCGCAAGGTACGCCGCAGGAAGCCGAAGGCGGCTGTTCCCAGCCCAAGCAGTATCGAGTTGCCTGGCGCGGGCACTGATAGGCTGGTCGTCAGCCGGGACCACGAGAGTCTCTGAGGCCGGTATGGAATCGGGGGATACCCCCAGACCCCCGACAGGGGACATCCTGCACCTCTCTTGAGACACGCTAGGACCATGCCCTTCCGTATCCATCGCTTCCAACTCGCCCATGCGGCCTGACGCACAAATGCGTTTGCGTTAGGCGGGCGCAGTGCTAGGATGAGAAGCGGAGGCATGTGGTGCGAACAAGGGCCGTTGCACTGGGGTTGCTGGTAGTTGCTGTCGTCGCCGTCGCCGGGGCCTGTCTGGCTAGGGAGGGTTCGACCAACCTAGAGGACCTGGCGGCTGTGGAAATCAGAGAGTACGAAGGGACAGACCTGTCATCGATCACGGATTTCCGGGAGAACTCCATCAAGGGCCCGCAGCACATCGACATAGAAAACTACCGGCTCAAGGTCGATGGCTTGGTGGAGAACCCCCTGGAATACACGCTGGAGAAAGCCACCGACAACCGTCAAGGCTATCAGAAGGTAGTCACCCTGAACTGTGTGGAGGGATGGAGTGTGAGAATACTCTGGGAGGGTGTGCTGATCGAGGACCTGATCGAGGAGGCCGAGGCTTCGCCCGAGGCGAACACGGTAGTCTTCCATGCGTACGATGGGTACACTACATCCCTGCCCCTCGCGTACGTGACGGGCCAGGACATCATGCTGGCCTACAAGATGAACGGAGTCGTGCTGCCTCCGGAGCGGGGCGCTCCGTTCCAGCTGGTGGCAGAGAGCAAATGGGGCTACAAGTGGATCAAGTGGGTCACCAGGATCGAACTCTCCGACGACCCGGACTACAAGGGCTACTGGGAGAGCCGTGGCTTCTCCAATGATGCGGACCTGTAGACACCAAAGTCAGGCGTCGCCAGCCTCGAAGTCCAGCGCGGCCGAATTCGTGCAGTAGCGCTGTCCGCTGGGAGCCGGTCCATCATCGAACACATGCCCCAGATGGGCGTCGCACCGCGCGCATTTCACCTCCGTCCGCGTCATCCATTGTGACGTGTCTTTGGCGGTGGCCACGCTGTCGTCCGCGATCGGCGCCATGAAGCTGGGCCAGCCCGTGCCGGAATCGAACTTGGCCTCTGAGCTGAACAAGTCTTGAGCGCAGCACACACAGCGGTACGTGCCCTTGGTGTGGAAATCGTGGTACTTGCCTGTGAACGGAGCCTCGGTGCCCTTCCTGCGAGTGACTTCGTATTGTTGGGGCGTCAACCGCGATCGCCATTCCTTGTCGGTTCTTTCGATCTTCGCGTCCATGTCGTCTTCCTCCCGGCTCAGTGGCATACGATTCCCATTATGGCGATACGGGCACTGTCTGCCTGTGACTTCCGTCTCAGAGGTTACGATGGAGGATGGCCCCCTGGACACGCTCGGTCTCCCGGCAGGGACGAGTTCCTGCACCCTCTCGGTGCTCCCGACCTGGGTTCCGCGGCCACGATGGGGCGTGGCATTGCAGGGATCGTTCTGGATTCCCGCTTGTGCGGGAATGGCACGGGGTGGTTGGTTTGGGTATCCGGGCCGGCGGGGGTCGCTCAGTCCTACCCGCGCTACGACTCAAGCCCAGCCGCGGGGCAGGACCGCCTGAGGTTCTGCAGAATGGTGGTCAAGCGTCTAGATCACACCCGTGAGCAGAAGGGCTATGACAATCCCGGCGATGACGAGGACAGCCGGTGGTGGTAGGAAGACGCACCCAATCCGCTTGCCCATCTTCGACGCTCCTTCCAGGGAATCGGCTCTTACACCGGCATTATAGCATCCGCATCCAAGGCCGGATGCAGAGAGAGAGAGGAGAGCCCGAAGTCTCACAGGGCTCTGCCCAGGTCATGCACTTGAAGCGGTGATTGCCCTCTCGGTCACCCTGTTCGCTCAATGGTCGCTTGAACGAATCCGCATATGTGGGAGACATCTGCGCTCTGCTTCATGGTTTCCGAATACGACGATTTGAAGGAATTACCGTTGACGTTTTCTATCTGGCAGAACCCTCTGGCCGACAGGAATTACCGAATAGTGCCCTCTTTCACCCCAATAACCCGAAGGGCAGGGTTCCACGGGCTTGCCCGTGGATATCTACAGATAAAATGTTCGTCGGCGGTAAGGGGTGTTCCCACTCGTTCCCAGGCCTTCAGCATCCGGTTCACTTGCTCCACATCGGCAGCCCCTTTGATAGCCTTGTGAAATGCGTAGTCAAATATGATGGAGCTGCCGGTCCCCGAGTTCTCCAACACAAAGGCCAGCGTCTCATCCACGGTCTTGGCTGTCAGGCAGTAGGTCACTCCTTCCCAGATGTAGAAGGTCTTCTTGTTCCTGTCGTAGCCTTCTTGAAACAGCTTGTGGTGCAGCTTCTCCTGCTCAAAATCGACAGGCACGAAGACGAAGTGGTCCGGCAGGCGGCCCAGGACCTCGCCGGGGATGCCGGGCGCCAGGCGTTCGGCCCACCAGACCACGAGTCCCGCCAGTATCCGGCTTCCGGCCAATATCCTGAGAGGCGCGTTGAGGAATTCTCTGGCCAGGGGATCGTGGCACAGCCGCCGGGCCTCGATCCTCGCGGATTCCGCCGCTCTGGCGAGAGTGGTGAGTTCCGCCGTCAGGCTGGGCTTGCCCTTTTTCATGGTCGTCCCCTGCTGCTGCCAGATCATTGCAGCCCCACCTCAGCCTGGACAAAGAAAGACGCTCGCTATATCGAGGCCCCCCGAGGGCCGTTGTGGATTCCGACCTCCGCGGGAATGACAGGCTGTGGGGCGTCCAGAGGGGCGAAGCCCCTCTGCATTCCTTCCTCAAGCGACAAGGAACGTGCCGATACCGGTTGCGATCAGGCTCTGCTCCTCGTTCTTCAGCTCCATGCGGATGACCAACACCTTCTTGCCGTCGCGCAGGACAGATCCCGTGACGGTGAACTCCTTGCCCCTGCCCGGCCGCAGGTAATCGACGCGCATGTCAAGAGTCCTCACGGCGCCCATCCTTTTGAGTTGCTCCTCAACGGGATGATCCTGGATGTCTTTTATCTGATGCCAGGATGCAACTGCGCCCCCCAAGATGTCAATCATGCAAGAAACAACGCCTCCTTGGAGGATTTGCAGGCCCGGGTGCCCGCACAGGTTATCGCGCATAGAGAACCTGATGCGCACGTTGTTGTCCTCCGTCGGCTCAACGGTGACACCCATGAGCTCGAGGAAGGGATGGCGCCTGGACATGAGCTCCCATCCCCCCTTCAGTAGCTGGCCCTTCTCATGGTCGAAAACCGGCAGTCTGTCTTCTCTCATTCTCTTCCGTTCCTCAACAGGTTCTTCGACTTCTATTGTAGTTCATAACGCTGGTAGAGATGCAACGCGGAGAAGGATACAACCAGGAAGTAGGCACAGCCTACCCTACACCATGGGGCGTACAGCGGGGCGAAACCCCTCGGGGGTCTGTGGAAGCTCCAAATCCGAAAAGGGTGTACAGAGGTGCAGGAGAAGTTCTCTTGCCGGGGGTTGATGATACGGTTCGGAACACGTGCTTCCGCGGCCACGACGAAGCGTGGCCTTCCGAGGGGGCCGTCCTGGATTCCCGCGTTCGCGGGAATGACACGGCGATTGGCGGGTTTCGCCTCGCTCTGCCCGCCCTACAGTGCTACTGGCACATCACTATACCCACCCTCCAGATGTTGGTATGATGGTTGTTGGACATGGGGCGTGTGGGGGGGCCCCCGCCACGGGCTATCAGCAGTCAGCTCATGGCTCATAGCAAGTGAGGTACCGGGGGTTGAAATGGGGACGGGGGGAAAAATTGGCGGGGAATGAATTCCAGAACAGCGAGGTGACATCATTGGACAAGAGGCCCGGAAGCGCTGCTGATTCGAAGCTGGAGAGTCTCTCGAGAGACGAACTGGTCGACCTGGTGAAGCTGTCATCGAGGATGATACTGGCTCTGGACGGTTTCTGGTATCTTTCCGTCAAGGAACTGGCCGGCAACGACAAGGCCCTGGACCGTGACAACTGGGTCTGGGACAAGGTCATGAAGTTCTGTGTAGACGAGCTGGCCAGGCTCCAGGGCGTTCAGGGAAAAGACGTCGCCGATTACATGAAAGTGATGCACCCCCGGCCAGAGGGCCTCGTTCTTGAAGAAAGGGTAGAGGTCTTGAACCGGAATGATGCCATCCGGACGGTCACCTACTGCCCCACGATAGTGGCGATGGAGAAGGAAGGGGAGGGAAGAGACGCCATTCACTGTGGTGCGACTTGCTCAGAGATGAGAGTGAAGCATTCCAAACTGTTCAATCCGGCGATCAGAGTCACCTGTCTGAAGATACCCCCGCGGAAGAGCAAAGACGATATCTTCTGCCAGTTTGAGTACAAGATTCAGTAGAGCCCCGCAGCGCGGAAGTGATCGTATCCACCCTACCGGAGTTCGAGTTCCACATCGCCTTTTCTCCTCCCAGACTGTAGAATTCGGGCATAGTAATTGCCTGCGTCCTATGGGGACGAGGACGAGACATTGAGGGAGGTGGCCAGTGTCTGACGCTAGAATCATCGTGGAAAAGGCCAACGGCGTAGCGAAAGTGACCATCAACAGGCCGGAGAAGCACAATGCCATGGACCTGCAGTTCTTCCGCGAGTTTGGCCCACGTATCGATGAGCTAAGCCATGAGTCCGAGGTCAAAGCCATTATTCTGACCGGTGCGGGACGCTCCTTCTGTTCTGGAATAGACCTCGTTGGCCTCGCTGAGGTTGCCCGGGAGTCGGCCTCCACGACGGTACTGGGATCCAGCCTTAGCGAGCCATTCGGTCCGCTTCAGAGCGTGGTCAGGTCCCTTCGTGCCTGCCACAAACCAGTCATCGCCGCGGTCAACGGCTTTGCCTCGGGAATGGGTATGTCGTTGCTGTGCCTCTGCGATCACCGCATTGCCTCGGAGCAAGCCTCCTTCGCACCTGGATTCATCAGAATGGGTCTCGCTGGGGAATTCGGGATTACTTATGTCCTGCCGCGTCTCATCGGCTTCCCACTCGCCCTGAGGTTCCTGAGTGAAGGCGAGACCAGAGACGCCCGGTGGGCGGAGAAGGCGGGATTTGTGGACGAGGTCGTATCCCCCGGGAACCTGATGGAGACCGCCCAGGCCCTGGCGGCGAAGATCGTTGAGATGCCGCCCCTAGCCTTGGGAATGGTCAAGGAGTTGCTGTACCAGGGGTTGGAGAGCAACTTCGACTATCAGCTTCAGTCGGAGGCCTATGCGGCATCCATACTACTCAGGACGGAGGACTTTCAGGAGGCAACGCGGGCCTTCCTGGAAAAGAGGCCCCCGGTATTCAAAGGGAGATAGGCCAGTACAACGATCGGGGGCAGGTCAACTCAGCGTCAATACTTCGGATGGCCTATGTCTGATGCTGCCGCGGCGGCCTTGATCAACACCCCGTCTTCGGGCAGCAGAAAGCCGGCACGAACGGCGGCATCCGTGGAGTTCTCAACGGCTGTCACATAGAACCGATGGTCAGGGTACAGCTCTGAGAGCGTCGCGGCGTCGAACAGCCTGGTGGTCCCGAACAGAGACGTGATTATTGGCACGGCTGGTTGACCCAGGCCGGAAAGCTTGGCGATAGGTACATCGACATAGGGGGTGCGGATGCCACCTTTCACATTGCCAAGCGCATCCAGCACAAATGCCGGGGGATCGCCGGCGATCTCGAGGCGGTCGGCGACGGTCGGGGCAACACCGGTGCGCACCCATCTATCGAGCTGGTGAATCGCCGCCTTCGCAATAAAATGCTGCGGCCCTGAATTGATCGGCAGAGGGCATTCGATAATCCCGGGATAAGGGCTGGTCACCTCGACCACATTGGCCACCGAGGGATCATTGCCGGCGTCACTGATGCCTTTGACCACCACATAGAGGTCGGCATGTGCCGTACCCGCCATCTCCCACAGCCGGATCCTGTCCATATCGTCCTGCCTGGCTCTGTAGTAGCCAAGTATCATGAGGTCTGTCTCTGACTCCAGAATCAGAACGGGAACGGCGGTGTCGGTACGCAGGAAGACCGGGGGCATATCGAACATGTCGATCTTCTCCACCTTCGACAAGTCGCCCCCGTCAGGGGTATTGCTGCCGAATGATGCGGAACACGGCCTCCCGTGAAGCAGAAAACCATCGAAGAGTCGATCTCGGGGCTGGATAGCGTTGATGTACGTAGTGAGCTGCATAGCGGATTGTGATTCGCCAACCGCCAGTATTCGTTCGACGCGGCATCCAGCGAGTGGATTGACGCTGCCGGGGCTGCGAATGGCTCTGGCAACTTGTGAAAAGATGTCGTGGCAGTAGTCGTCTCCGGGATGTCTCAGCGCCCCGTAACGCTTGGCATCCGCGGTCTTCAGATCCAGTTTGACCAGACCCAGCGAAGTAGCTGCACTGCCTTCGATTCCTCCATATTGTGCCGACACGCCAATCCAGGCGTAACCGCGGCGTAGCAGTTCGGTGTGCATAAGCATCCAATCAGGTGCGGCCTCTAGTCCGCCCGATACATTGAACCACTCCACCACCGCAGTGCCGTTGAACTTGGCGGCATCTCTAGGTCGGTAAACCAGAATACGCGTCTTGTAGCCGGCGGATCCCGCCGGTTCCACTTCCCACATCCCGTTGGCCGGCAAGTCATTGACATTGCGGTAGGATGTGGCTGTTCCGGAGATGAAATACTCCTTTGCTTCGTATCCGGCAACTGCTAATGCCTGATCCGATGATGTGGCCATCAGAAATGGCGCGCCGGGACCGGTGATGGGGCCTTCGACAATGGGATCACTGACCATGATGGCGCTCCTCCAAGGCTTGTTATTCCAGAAGGTGTATCAGCAGAGTATACCAGCCCGACCCTCAGCTTGGATACAGCGCAGCGCAGAGGGTCCTGCGTGCGCTGGGGCAGCAATATAGGGCGTGCAGAGTGGCGCAGCCCCTCTGCGTTACTCATAATCCACCTTTGCCAAAGGGGGATCCGGGGGGGATTGGCCTGGGGGATGCAGTGGAGGTAGGCGCAGCCCACCCTGCGGCTGACTGGCCTGTACCCACCCTGCACTGGTGTTGTACACTATTTACCCTATCACTTAAGGGGAGGGCACATGGAAGCCGCGATACTTCAGAAAGCCGTTCAAATGTACGTTGAAGCCTTTGAGAAGGCTGATCCCGGCATGATCCGCAAGCTCTATGCTGCAGATGCCACCGTCGAAGACCCGGTCGGCACACCACCGCGCCGCGGCATCGAGGAGATCATTGAATTCTACAAAACCGCGTTCAAGATGGGAATGAAGTTGAAACTGACGGGCAAGCCGCGCTGCGCCAGCAATTCGGTGGCCTTCAGTTTTGATGCCGTGATGAAAGAAATGACCATCAGCCCGATTGATGTGTTCGAGATGAATGCCGATGGCAAGATCCAACACATGAGGGCCTACTGGGGGCCGGAGAACGTCAGCTAGGCGCCCGCGTCTACTTGTTCGTACGGGGTGTGCAGAGGGGCGAAGCCCCATTGGCTTCGGGCCAAATCCGAAATCCTAAGAGGGTGCAAGGGACTCGTCCCTGCCGAGGGTTTGGGGGTGTCCCCCAATTCTCTTTGTCCTTCCCCCAAGAATGGGGGAACAAGGGGGTTGACGATGCGGCTCTGAGACGCAGGGTTACGTGGCCACGACGGAGCGCGGCCCTCCGAGGGAACGGTCTGGATTCCTGCTTTCGCAGGAATGACAGAAACTACCAATCACAGCAACCCGCTGTTTACGCTCAGCGACTGCCCGGTGATCATCGCGGCGCGGTCGGAGGCCAGGAACGCGATGGTCTCGGCCACCTCGTTCGAGGTGGGGAACCTGCCCAGCGGATAGTGGCGGACATAGTGGCTCGTCAGGCCTTCCTGCCCCGGGGTGCTCACCAGCGCCGCGTTGACCACGTTGATGCGCACACCGGAAGACCCCACTTCCTTGGCCAGGCAGGTGGTGAAGGTCATAATGGCGGACTTCGACGCGGCGTACATGCTCTCTCCGCGCGGCATCATCCGGGCGGAATCCGACCCCATGCAGACGATGCTGCCGCTCCGCTGCGCCAGCATGGGCTTGAGCGCGGCCTTGATCGCGTTCAGCGTGCCCCAGAAGGTGACATTGACCACGCGGTGAAGACTACCCATGCTGCTGTCGGCGAAGGTCCCGGAGCCCATGTAGGCGGGTATGGTGACCAGGATGTCGACCCGCTTGAATTCGGACAGCGCCTTCTCTACCATGGCGGTGCAATCTTCGAAGCTGGTCACATCGGCATAAGTGGCGATGGACCTGGACCCCATGCTGACCACCTGCTTGGCCACCCTGTCCGCCCAACCCCGGTCGATATCGTTGGCCACAACGGCGGCCCCCTCGCCGGCCAGCTCGTACGCTACGCTGGTGCCGATCCCGCCGCCGCCCGCCCCGGTGACTATGGCCACTTTGCCCTTGAGGTTCAAATCCATGCTGCCCTCCTGCCGTTGATAGCTTTCTGGCGACGGCTTCGCCAGCCGCGCCATTGACAGGATAGGCGTTCCATTCGGGGCTGACAAACCTGCTCACCCCACGCGTTGCGGTTCTCACACTCTCCCCCGGTGGGAGGGAATGATAGGGAGGGGGTGCGAGGGCACG
>DAIQQD010000231.1:0-3527 GCA_036787015.1 Chloroflexota bacterium | reverse complement strand
AGAGTCTCGAAGACCTGAGGCGTCCTGACATCACTCTGATCAACCGCCAGAAGGGCTCCGGAACGCGCATTCTGCTCGATCAGGAACTGCGGCAACTGGGCATAGCGCCGTCGCGCGTGAATGGCTACGCCCGCGAGGTGGACACGCACCTCGCCGTAGCCAGAAGCATCGCCGAAGGCAAGGCAGATGTGGGCCTGGGTATCGAGGCCGCGGCCCGGGCCTGCCACATCGACTTTCTGCCGTTGTACCGGGAAAGGTATGACCTGGTGATGCCAGTCGAGAACCACAGGAACAAGAAGCTGGCGCCGCTGCTGAAGATGATTGGGAGCAAGGGCTTCCAGAAGGCCGTGACCGAGGCCGGAGGCTACGATACCTCCCAGACAGGTACGACGGCCTTCGTTGGAGGTACGGATTGAACTCTCCGAGCCTAGTCTCCTGTAGGAAACGCCCATGGAGACGGGCCGGCAGGGTATCGCTGGAAACGGCGGTGCCTCCCATGTTTGGAAAGGAGGGCGCACCTGGAATGGGCCATAAGCAAGGCCGTGGACCTCCGCGCAAGAGAATGGTCTGATGTCGAGCGACTTTCGCAACTATAAAGAAAGGGGAGTGTGACAACGATGAAAAAGGCAATCTTTGGCGTACTGGCCATCCTGATTATGGCGTCCCTGCTGGTGGGCAGCATCGGCTGCAGCAAGGAATCTGAAGTATCAGCGCTGAAACCTGGCACAACGCTGTATGTTGGCACGACCACCAGCCTCTACCAAACCGGATTGTGGGGCTACCTCGAGCCCATGTTCGAGGAGGAGTACAACGCCAGTCTGCACGTTCTGTCTCTGGGCTCAGGCACAGCCATCAAGTACGGGACGAATGGCGACGTCGACGTCCTCACTGTCCATGACAAGGCAGCCGAGGAGAAATTCATCTCTGAGGGCAATGGCGTGGAGCGGGTCCCGTTCGCTTACAATTACTTTCTCATTGTCGGCCCCGAAGACGATCCGGCTGGCATCAAGGATATGACACCCGAGGATGCGTTCAAGAAGCTGTATGACGAGGGCGAAGGCAAGTTTGTGTCCCGCGGCGACAGCTCCGGTACCCATAGCATGGAGAAGCGCATCTGGGCCGCAGCTGGCTATTCAGACTATGACGCCGTGAAGAGCGCGGGGCTTGCCGCCGGATGGTACATCGAAGCCGGGAGCGGTATGGAAGAGACCCTGCGCAAGGCCAGCGAGTTGGAAGCCTACACTCTCACCGACATGGGTACGTTTGTGTCCTACAAGGCCGAACTGAGCCTGGTCCCCATTGTGGATGAGGGCGCTATCCTGCTGAACGTCTACTCGGTTATTGTCTGCACCAAGAGCACGACGAACAACGAGGCCAAACTGGAAATGGCCAACAACATGGTGGAGTTCCTTACTTCGGACGAGATACAGGAACTCATCGGCAAGTATGGCGTGAAGGACTACGGGCTGCAGTTATTCACGCCCTGTTTCGAGAACGAGCCGACGGCATAGCCGGCAGTTGGAGTATTAGGGCAAATTGGGAACCCTCTGGGACGCGGTGGTTCAGGCGTTACACCTCATAGTATCGCTTGATTCCGAGGTGGTGGACATAACGTGGAGGTCACTGAGGATATCAGTGGCCTCCACGCTTCTGGCTGCGCTGGTGTGTATCCCATTAGGCGGACTCATTACCTTCCGCAGTTTCCACGGCAAGCGTCTGCTGATCAACATTATTCAGACTCTCTACAGCCTGCCGACGGTCTGCGTCGGACTCCTCGTCTACATCTTCGTCTCCCACGCCGGACCGCTAGGCATGCTCGACTTGGTCTTCACCCCCACCGCCATGGTCATAGGGCAGATGCTCCTCATTACCCCGGTGATGCTGGGAATGACCATCTCGGCCCTCGGTGCCGTGGATAAGACCATCAAGGACACCACTCTGTCCCTGGGGGCCTCCGAGTTTCAGGCCATCTGGGCCATCATCAAGGAAGCCAGATTCGCCATCGTCGCCGCACTTCTTCTGGGCTTCGGTCGCGCGATCTCCGAAGTGGGTGCAGCCATGCTTATTGGTGGCAATATCTGGCGCTACACCCGTGTTCTAACGACGGCGATTTCACTCGCGACCACGCAAGGCGACTTTGCCTTGGCCCTGGCTCTCGGGATCATACTTATCGGAGTAGCGATGATCGTCAGCCTGGCCGCGAATATGATACAGCAGAGACGCTAATGCCACTCATAGAACTACTAGACCTGAACCAGCGCCACGGTCCGAGAACCACTCTGAAAGGCATCTCTCTATCAATAGAGAAGGGCGAGATTCTCGCTGTCATCGGACCTACAGGCAGCGGCAAGACGACTCTGCTGCGCCTCATCGATCAACTCGACACGCCTGCCTCCGGCAAGGTCCTGTTCGACGGCAGAGAGGTTACTCCGCGGCTCAGGACAAAGGTGCGCCGCCAGATCAGTATGGTTCTGCAAAAGCCCGTGGTGTTCGATGCCAGCGTCTACGACAATGTGGCCTACCCCCTCAGAGTGAGAAGGGGTGACAGGAAGGCCATCCCGGAGAAGGTCAATGCCATGCTGAAGACGGTCGGCCTTGATGGTTACCAGAAGAGGAAGGCGCGCACACTATCCGGAGGTGAGACTCAGAAAGTGGCTCTGGCCCGGGCCATCATCACCGACCCGCAGGTGCTCCTGCTGGACGAACCCACGGCCAACCTGGACCCGGTCAGCCTGAACTCGATTGAGGAACTCATCCTGCGATTCAACCGGGACAACGGTATGGCCTTCGTTCTGGCCACGCACGAGATGGCTCAAGGCCAACGCCTGGCCCACCGGATAGGCGTCATGATGGATGGCGAGCTCATCCAGGTAGGCAAACCGGCGGATATCTTCTACGCCCCCAATGACGTGAGAGTGGCCCGTTTCGTAGGGGTGGAGAACATCCTGAAAGGACGCATAACCGCCAACGAAGGCGGTCTGGCCCGCGTTGAAACCAACGGCCAGAGCCTGGAAGTCGTGACTGATCACCGTTTTGGCGAAGAAGTCCACGTGTTCATCAGGCCCGAGGAAATCACCATCTCCCTGCAAGCAGCCTCCAGCAGCGCCCGGAATGCCTTCTCCGGTCAAGTAAGCCTGGTGGCGTTGTCCGGTCCCTATGCCAGAGCGGAGATCGACTGCGGTTTCACTCTCGTGGCACTGATCACAAGAAGGTCAGCCGAGGAGTTGGGACTCAAGGTCGGCCAGCAGGTCAATGCCTCTTTCAAGGCCACTGCCATACACGTCATCAGCCTAGGATGACATCTTCCAGCCTGCGCTTTGGCACGTGATGCACGCCATCGCCATCGCGCCAGTACTTCACGTCTCCGTCGGGCTTCAGGGTCTCGATGACCACATTCTCCCTCGGCTTGCCCAGCGCCAGCACCAGGAGTATCTCAAAGCGCTCCGGTATCTTCAGTGCCTGCCGCAGTCCGTCTCTATCTATCGACGCAATCATGCAGCCACCCAGGCCTTTCTCAACTGCACCCA
>DAIQQD010000230.1:0-3534 GCA_036787015.1 Chloroflexota bacterium | reverse complement strand
GCCACTTCCGGATTCGCCTCGGCCACTGCCGGACGCTCAGGCTGGGCCTCATGAGACGGTGATGCGGGCGAAGAAGTGTTCTCAACGACGGCCGCCTCTGCCAGTTGCGTTACCTCATGCACTTCAGGCACTTCAGGCGGTGGAGTCTCGTCGCCGGCAGCGGTTTCCACCGGTGGTTCCTCTGCCTTCTCTTCGGGGGGCACCACGGGAACAGGAGTCTCCTCAACAGCCGCCTCCGGCTCCTGCGTCACCTCCGGCGGTTCAGGCCGTGGCTCAGGCACAAGGACTCTCGCCACGAATGCTACCTCCGCCGGTTGGCTCTCCGAACGGCTTTCAGGAAGCGTGAGACTGATCGACTTCTTCTCGACAACCGGGGGGCTCTGCCCCTGCGCCACCCCTTCTCTGGGCGTCTTGCCAGGAAGAGGTATCTTCTTGTCCGTTCCGATAACGTACTGGGAGCCGTCTTCATCCTGGTCGGGCGGCGGCCCCAGTCCTCTGTAATGCACCAAAGTCGACGGCGCAGGAGTCTTCTTGCTGTCTTTGGACTTGCGGTCCTTGCCCTTCCCGCTACCGTCTTCGCCCTGCGGGGAATCGGATTTTGGCTGACGTCGTATGAGCGGTATTCGCACCATCGGATTAAGGCCTCTCTGCTGGATTGTAGGTCAGGCTAGTATCCCACATGAATATCACGGACAACAAGGCACAAAGGTATACAGAAACTGAGCCTAGAGGCTCAACTGCGTTGCCAGTCTTGTTCCGCCTCCGATCGCCAAGCGCATACTTGTGGCCATGCGCGGCCCCCACACCAGATTGAGCCGGCCGGTGTTTCTTAATCACGGTACGGATGAAGACTCCTCAGCGCCGCCTCTCTTCTTTCTGACCACGACGAACAGCACGGCCGCCAGTACCACCACCGCGCCCCCCCCCAGCAGCACCGGAACCCACCACCGGTTTGCGGACCCCGCCGGCTTGTAGTTGGAGTGGGAAGGCTCTGTGGGAGAGCCCTTAACCAGCAGGTCAAACCCGTTCGGGAAATCGACGGAGCCTACTGCGGTGGTGATTCGGACATTGTACAAACCGCCTTCTGCTCCGTCAAGGATGGTGATATTGGCCGTGATCTGCATATCACCGTCTATGGCGAAGCCGTTGACCTTGATCCCAGATCCAAAATCAACGCCGGTGGTGCCAAAGAAATTCACACCGCTGATGATGACATCCAGTGTCTGGCCCGTTTCGCCAGAGGCCGGGTTGACACCGATTACTCCCGGCGGCAAGCGATACACAACGAACCCATCAGGGAGCGTTGCCGTTCCGCCATCGGTGGTAACAGAGACTCCCCTTGCCCCCAAAGAGGCATCTCCACTGATGACGACCCTGACTGTGATCTGGTCCGGCGCCGAGACGAGCCCTTCAACGACTATGCCCGTACCGAGACTGACACTACGGGCGCTGCCCAGATTGGCACCTGTAATCGACAGACTGAGCGTCTGACCAATCTTGCCTGAGCGCGGGCTCATGTCAGCAATCGTGGGAAGTGGCACCGTAACCGAGAAGGCATTCGGCAGAACCGCCGTGCCATCAACCGTGCTGACCGCGACATCCCTCATCCCAAGTGAAGCAGAGACACCGATACTGATACTGGCCACCACGCTCTCCGCACTTTGCTCGGCGAAGCTGTTAACGGTTATGCCATCACCGAAACTGACCCCGGTGGTTCCATCAAGATTCACGCCCGCTATGGCCACATCCAGCACCTCTCCCTGTTTGCCGGAAGACGGGCTCACGCTGGCAATCGCTGGATCGTGCACCGTTACTGAGAAACCACCCGGCAGGAGAGCACTGCCATCTGCCGTATTGACTACGACATCTCTCGTCCCAATTGAAGCAGAGACACTGATAGTAATACTGGCTGACGCGCTCTCGGGGCTCTGTACAGTGAAGTTGTTCACTGTTATGCCATCGCCAAAAGCGATTGAGGTCGTCCTGCCGAGATTCGCGCCGATAATGGCAACAGTCAGCGCCTGCCCTTGTTTGCCGGTGGATGGGCTGACATTGGCAATCGAGGCAGATGGTATGGTGAAAGCACCCACCAGCGTATATGTCCCGTCGGGGTTAGAGGCTGAGACGTCTCTGGCGCCTGCAGAGGCCGCTCCACCAATGGTGATGTTGGCGGTTATCTGGCTGGAGCTGTCGGCCAGGAAGCTGTTGACCGACACACCGGAGCCAAAACTCACCGAAGTGGCCGTGTCGAGGTTAATCCCGGTGATTGTCACGTCAAGGGTCTGGCCCTGATTGCCCTGGCTTGGCAACACCGCGCTTACATCCGGAGGCAGTTCTCTGTAGTGCAGGATGGTGCCGTTCTGTCCAGCAGCAAACACGTTGAGGGATGAGAGACCCCATATCGAACAGATATCGTCCGTGACACCGCTCTCCTCTAGACTCCACAGATTGCCAACATTGCCATCGTAGTGGAGCACTCTACCTGCCGCACCCACGGCAAAAATGTCTGTCGGAGAGACACCCCAAACACCGTTCAGGGCGCTCGTTACCGGGGTGGTCATGAGGTTCCACAACGCGCCATCATAGCGTAGTATCGTGCCATCACCACCCACCACGAAGACATTGTCGGAGGCCGCACCCCATATCCCCAGGAAGTCGGGATGCCCCGTGGTCGGCGATTCCGACCAGATGGCTCCGTCATAATGCATGATCTTCCCATTGATTCCAGTGGCTCCGACTGCAAACACATCAGTGGAGCAACTGCCCCAGATACCGGTGAGATGGGTGTTGGTGTTGCTGGTCACATTGTCCCATGAAGTACCGTCATAGTTGAGTATCGTACCGCTGTAGCCAACGGCATAGACGTTATCAGAGGCTGTTCCCCACACACCCCGAAGATGCCTATTGGTGCCGCTGGACATCTCGCTCCAGCCAGTGCCGTCGTAGTGACATATCACGCCGTTCTGTCCCACGGAAAAGACGTCCGTGCTGCTGGAACCCCACACGTCGTTTAAGGCTACAAGCACCCCGCTATCCATGGAGTCCCAAATCGCGCCATTGTAGTGCAGTACGGTCCCATTTTCACCTACGGCGAAGACATCCGTAGAGGACGTACCCCAGACGCCATTGAGCGTCCACGTGGTGCCGCTCGTCTGAGTAGCCCATCCAACAGAGCTGACCGCGGTCACCTCTGCGCAAGGCACCAGAACAAGAACCAGGATGATGCATGCAGCCAGCACCAGCCTTCCGACCAGGCCCTCGGTCTGTGTCTGAAACAAGAGCGATTTCGCTTTCTTGATATTCTTCTCCTGTCCAGTGCCCGACTTTGAGCCACATGTCCGCATTCAGGCTCTCCCGTCAGTTCATGAGGTTCGTGTTATCATTCGTCAAGTCCATTCGAGCTACCGAATATCGAGTATGGCCGAAGGATGCCTACGCCCAGCAAGTCGCCTGATTGCAGGCAGCCTCCAAGCCGATTCTACATGTAGCGCCTCGCCCCTCAGTCTCAGCCACGAAACCTGCCATCACAAATTC
>DAIQQD010000002.1:17426-33869 GCA_036787015.1 Chloroflexota bacterium | reverse complement strand
ATTTGTGTTTGACACTCGGAATTGTAGCATGCCTATTGACAAAAGGGAATCTCATGCTACACTCAGTCTCAAACTCACGAAGGATGACAAGGGAAGTGAGACGGAGGCTAAAGGGGGTGATAATGACGGTTGATTGAAGGTGACTCCTGGGGTTGTTTTGGGGGGAAAGTTGAAGACGAGTGGAATACCGAAACAACAAGAAGGAGGGTAGAAGAAAGTGACCAAGCGCAAGGCATGTTTTGCGTTGATCATGATGCTAGTAGTAGTCGGTTTGCTTATCGCGATGATCCCTTCTGCCGCTGTAGCGGCGCCGGGAATCGTCGAACAGAACTGGACCCAGGCGGCGTTTGAAGGGTACGACAGCTTCTATGATGCCACTGTCGCGGCCTACACGGCGGGATCAACTGCCATGTTCGAGTTCAGAGTCAACAATGACGGGGCCACGGATCTCAAGATCACCGGGGCCTCTATGGTGTTTGACTGGGGAACCTGCGCTCCCGTGAGCCCAACGGCTTTCCCATTTGTGTTGCCCGGCAACAGCTATGCCTCATTCCGGTTTGAATGTGTGGTGCCGGCGGATGCCACCAACCAGACACTTCATACTTACAGAGCCCTCGTCGATTATGAGGGCGACAACGGGCCCATGAAGGTCAATGAGGTCTATTGGGAGACCGTACCCGGAGGCGGCGTCAACTACAATCTGATCAACCACCCGATCGTGCCGGACTCTGAGGTCATATACTATGACGACACGACGACGCATACGGTGTCAACGTTGACGCTGAACGCGGGGTACTCACTCAATGATTACACCGGCGCAATCCTGTTCTCAATTGCACCACCTGCGACTGCGACTGTCCGCGCTAAGTACAAGTATGGCGAGGACGTGATTGCTGGAGATGGTTCTACACTGGTAGGCTATCTGAACAATGTGCCTGTGGTAGCTGGGTCAGTGGTCGTATGCCGAGAGGACAACACCGCACAGACTATGACCGTTCTAACAGCTACTACTGACTACACGGTTGATCCTGCCACTGGCAAGCTCACAATGGTCGCAACACCAGCTGCGAATCAGGTCATAAGTGCCTATTACCAGTACTACGGCCAGTTCACAGCCAGCGGCTCCATTGCCGTGGTTTCGGCTGATCAGGCGACCTATACGACACTGTGGCGAAGATACATGGAGACCTGGAACACCTATACGCTGACCTTGACCGCTGGTACGCCGATGGATCTCACAGGAGACGCACAAGCAGCGCGTATGAAGGCTGAAATCGAGTACCGTGAAGGCCACTTCGCGGACGCGGCGGCTTCCATGCAGACTGCCTTGGACACTCTTAACTCGGCATTAGGCGGTGAGGCCAGCTTCCAGGGCGGCCTCATGACCGGTGTCACGAATCTGGTTACCGGTGGTGCAGGTGTGGTTGATGCCTATCGTGCGAAACTGAATGCAGAAGCAACAAACACCACCGAAACAACCGACGCACAGGTCAAGAAACTGAAGGGCGAAGCCAGCAAGGCGGCGAACACCGGCGTGTTCTACATCATGCTGGGGGTTTTCGCGCTTCTGGTTGGCATCGCTGCGATCATCTGGGCTCTCGCGCAGTTTGTAGTTGCGAGGGGCCATTCGCATCATGAGCATGCCTAAGTGTAGACTGTGAATTGACTCGGTGAAGCCGAGAAGAACAGGGGATGAGAGATCATCCCCTGTTTGTTTTCTGGCAGTCGGGACTGCTCCGGGAGACTGTGTTGGACGACCCTCTGCCGGGGCGCATTCGCTTCTCCGCATGGGGGAATCCATTGCATGACAATGCTGTGTGGGTGGTCATGAGTGAAACCTGCGCAGGGCTCTCTTCAGGGAGAGGGGCTGCGGAGGGGATCGACGCCCGCGTTGGTCCCGACGAATGCGATCTGGACGCCGTGGAGCGATCTCGGGTGGGCGAAGATAACTCTGCCCTCAGGGAAATCGAGCGCCTTTGGGGTAAGGAACTCCACTCCCTTCGCGGTCAGTCCAACGATGTCCTCTTCGAGATTGGCGATCTCAAGTGTAAGGTGGTTGACGCCTTCGCCTCTTCTGTCGATGAACTCGGCTATTGTGCTGTGGGGATCGTCGGAGGCAACGAGGCTGAGCGTAGCGTTGCCGAGGTAGAAGCGGGCCCCCTTGAGGCCGGGGTAGGCGTAGTCGCTGTGCGTCAGCATCCGCGGAGTGACACCCAGGACTCTGGAGTAGGTCGCGACTGCTGACTCCAGGTTCTTGACCGCTATTCCCACATCGATGAAGCGTCTGACCATGGTGCGTCTTCTCACTCAGGCTCGGGGACAAACAGAGAGGCCAGACCGGAGTCTGGCCTCTTCAGCGACGTTGTCTTCGCAGACCCACTTCTCAGGGGGGCTGCCCTTACACAACGTGGACTACTTGTCGGGCTGGATGAACTCGATCTGCACGCCGTGCAGTGTCTTGGGGTGGCCGAAGTTGACCTTGCCACCCTCGTAGGCCAGCGGGGTGGGGCTGGTGAGCTTCACGCCTGCAGCAGTCAGGGCTTCCATGTCTTTCTCCAGGTTCTCCATCCGGAGAGAGATCAAGAACACGCCTTCACCGGTTCGCTCGAGGAACTTGGAGACCGAGGTCTCCGGGTTGGTCGAAGTAATCAGGTTGATCATCACGCCATCGGGCAGAACAAATGAAGCGCCTCTCATTCCCGGGAACGCGAATTTCTCGGGCGGAGTCCACTCCGGCTTCACGCCGAGGAATCCCTGGTACTTCTTGGCTGCAGCATCCAGGTCTTTTACCACTATGTTCACGCCGAAGAACTTCTTTACACCCATGCTGTCTCTGTGATCCTCCTCTTTTTCGAAATAGCTATCCAGAGCTATTTTAACAGAATGTCGTTGAGTGCTGCAACCAAGGCGTCGGTATGCTCCGGCTTCCCGACGCTGATGCGGATGTAGTTCTTTAGGAGGGGGGTATTGAAGTAGCGGATAAGGATGGCTCGACGTTTGAGCTCTTGATAGATGCTCTGCGCGTCGTGGTTGACGACGGAACAGAGAATGAAATTGGCCTCCGAGGGCGATGGTCTCAGCTTCTGGAATGCTGCCAGCCTGTCAAACAGGCGCTGGCGCTCTGCCACGATGGCTTTGACGGTCCCCCGAAGGTAGTCGAGATCCTTCAGCGATTCGAGCGCGGCGACTTGTGCGGCGGCGTTTACGTTGTAGGGTGGCTTGATCCTCAGGAGAAGCTTGGCGATCTTGTCGGGGAAGACCCCGTAGCCGACCCTCAGGCCTGCCAGTCCTGCCCATTTGCTGAACGTCCGCAGGACGATCAGGTTGTCATGCTCTCGTACCAGCGGGACCAGCGTCTTCCGGCTGAATTCATAGTAAGCTTCGTCGAGGACGACGACTATTGGCAGGTCCAGGAGCTGGAGAATGTCTTCTCGCGGCGTGACGTTTCCGCTGGGGTTGTTGGGGCTGGCGATGAAGACGATCTTGGCTCCTTCGGCCGCAGCCCTCTTCACTGCAGCGATGTCGACGCCAAAGCTGGCATTGCGCGGGACCGTAGTTACCCTGCCGCCCCAGGCATCAGTGCTGAACTGATACATGCCGAATGTGGGCACGCAGTTGATCACCCTGTCGCCGGGGTCTATGAACAGGCGCATGACAAACTCGATCAGTTCATCGCTGCCGCTGCCGGCGATGATGGACTCGAGCGGAGCGCCGACGTAGCTCTGCAGAGCTTGTCTCAACTCGCGCTGTTCGGAATCAGGGTAGATGTGGTAGAAGGGATACTCCAAGAGCGCCCTCTTCACCTTGGGCGAGCAGCCGTATGGGTTCTCGTTGCCGTCGAGCTTGATGATGCGGTCAACGGTGACACCGCTCTCGGCGGTCGCTGCTTCCAGAGGGGCGACGTAGGCGTAGGGCGTCACACTGATGAGATGGGACCTGATGAGCTTCTCCGGTCCTTCTTTTCCTTTCAACGTTCGCTGTCCATCCTCTCTAGGGCATTCTCAGCATGAGCACTTCGAGAGCCAAGCGCGGGTTGGCATTCATCTCGAGTTGCTCTCCGGCGGCTCTAATGTCACGCATGAAGGCGGCGATGCTTTCGCGTGTGAGTCTCTCCGCTTGCGTGGAGAGCGATGCTTCCTGGTCGACGTTGACGATCCACTGGCTGTTGTCGCACTTGATGAGCAACAGATCGCGCCACCATTGTAGCCATGCGGAGAGGACGTCGCTTGTTCTGTCTCGGCCCTTGCCGAAGAGAGCGGTGAGGTCGGCGGCATAGGCCAGGCGGTCACGTGTGCCGGCGGCGCACAGGCGAGAGAAATCCTCGAGCCTCTGCTCTCTATCGGAAAGCAGGGTCTCGTCCCGAAGGGCCTGGAGCGCCCAGCCCAGGGATCCGCCGGACAGCCTGGCCAGGAGGTCGGCCTTTTCCTGCGGAAGGTGGTAGTCCTTGGTCAAGACGTCTATCACTAGACCAAGTGGCAGCGGCGTCAACTCCACCCGTTGGCAGCGCGACGCAATAGTGGGCAACAAGGCGCTCTCTCTGGCCGTCAGCAGGATGATCAGAATGTTGGGCGGCGGTTCCTCCAAAGTCTTGAGCAGGGAGTTGGCTGCCTCGTGAGATAGCATCTCCGCGCGGTCAAAGATGAACACCTTGTTCTTGCCTTCGAAGGGAGGCAAGTGAGCTGCATTCTGCATGTCGGCAATCTGGCGGATGCCGATCTCCTTCTTCTCGACAGAGATCAGGTCCACAATGTGGATATCAGAGTGCTTGGAGGCGGCAATGCGGCGGCAGGAGGTACACTCCTGGCACGGGGGATCTGCGGATGCGCAATTGACCGCCTGGGCGAGGTTCCGGGCCAAGGTGGACTTGCCCACATGCGCCGGCCCCACGAAGAGGTAGGCGTGCGAAAGCTGGCCGTTCCTCAGGCTCTGTTGGAGAAGCGTAGTGGCTCTGGAATGCCCCGCTAACTGCCACATGGTTCCAATCCCGTGCCGGCCCGGCGATCAGACAGAGTCGTGTGCTGTCAGGTCGTCGTAGGTCTCTCGTCGTCTAATCAGGTGGGCTTTGCCTTCCTTCACCATGGCGATTGCCGGTCGAAGCGACGCATTATAGTTGCTGGACATCGGAATGGAATATGCCCCCGATGTCGGCATGGCCAGAATATCGCCGGCTTCCGGCTTCGGAAGACGTACGTCTTTGACAAGGATGTCCCCGGACTCGCAGAACTTGCCCGCGATCGTTACAACATCGGTTTCAGGTTGGCCCATCTTGTTGGCCACGACGGCCTCGTACTTCGAGTCGTACAGCGCCGGGCGGATGTTGTCCCCCATGCCACCATCGACGAAGACGTACCGGCGCAGTCCCGGGATGTCCTTTGATGCCCCAATTGTGTAGAGCGCCGTCCCGGCCCTGGCGACCACACTCCTCCCGGGCTCAATCACCAGTCGAGGCTGTTCGAGCTTGAGTTCGCCTGTTTGCTCAACCAGCGCTGACACGATCGCGTCGGCGTAGCGGCTGACTGAAGGAGCCGGCGAGTCGAGCAGATACTGGACGGCAAATCCTCCGCCCACGTTCAGCTCCCTCAGGTCGAACCGGTGTCGCTGCTTCATCTGCGCGGCGAACTGAAGCACGAGGTCAATCGCCTGCAGGTATGGTTCGACCTCGAACAGAGAGGAACCCAGGTGAAAGTGGAGTCCGGTCAGCTTCAAACCGGGCGTGGACATCGCCTTTGTGAGAGCTTCTTCCGCCTGCCCCGTTGTTAGAGGGAAGCCGAATTTGCTGTCCAGAACGCCGGTCGCTACGTGACTGTGTGTGTGGGGGTCAACGCCCGGAGACAGGCGAAGCAGGATATCCTGAGTCTTCCTCAGCCCAGTGGCCAACCTGCCAAGCAACGCCAGTTCATGGAAGTTGTCCACCACTATGCGGCCAACGCCCCATTCCAGTGCCTGCTTAAGGTCACGTTCTCCCTTGTTGTTCCCATGGAAATAGACCCTGTCCAGAGGGAAACCGGCGGACCTGGCGACGTGCAACTCACCGCCGGAGACCACGTCGAGCCCAAAGCCCTCCTCATGCAGAAGGCGAATCAGGGCCTGGCTGGTGAAAGCCTTGCAGGCGTAGATGGCCAGCGTGTCGGAGTAGCGTTGCCCGAATTCCCGGCGGTACTCTGAGCATTTGGCGCGGATAGTCGTCTCATCGAAGATGTAGAGCGGTGTGCCGTACGTGGCTGCCAATTCGATCGTATCACAGCCACCGACGGTCAGGTGTCCCTGGCCGTTGACTCCCGCTGCGTGCGGAAAGAGGGTCAGTTTGGGGAGTGCGTCTTTGTGTTCCACTCAAAACGATCCACCATCATTCGTCGGCTACGCCTAGGTCAATGATGTAGTCGACGGCATCCTGCACCGTTACTATTCTCCTGGCATCCTCGTCCGGGATCTCTACCTTCTTGCCGCCCTTGCTGAATTCCTCCTCGAGCGCCATCATCAACTCGACCAGATCAAGTGAGTCAGCGTTGAAATCCTCAATGAAGGAGGCTTTCGGTGTTACCTCCTCATCCTTCACTCCGAGTTGCTCGACAATGATGCGCTTCACTCTCTCAAAAACTGTAGCCACAATAACCTGACCCTCCTCATTTGGTTTTAGACTGACAGAACTCGGTATAGAACGAGCCCAGAACTCCGTTCACGAACTTGGATGAGCTTTCTCCTCCATAGGTCTTGGCCAACTCCACTGCCTCGTTGATGGCCACTTTCGCGGGAACCAGATCAAAGACGATTTCGCAGATCCCCAGGCGCAGTATGTTGCGGTCAACGATGGCGATCTGGTCCAGGGGCCAAGCCGGGGCGAACCTGGGAATGAACTCGTCGATGCGCTCTCTGTTCTCTATCACCGTGGACACCAGTTCGCGGGCGAATGAAGCGGTGTCGTCAGGCAGGGAAGACTCATCAAGCAGGCGATCCATTGCCTGAACGTAGTCATGACCGGCACAGTCAACCTCGAACAAGACCTGCAATGCCATGGCTCTGCCCTTGCGTCGGGTAGCCACAGCCGTTCTGCTCATTGTCTTGACCACTGTTCTCTGCTCAACGTTGCCGGATCATCCAGTTGATGTCACGGCACACTAGTATAGCATTGCTGTTAAGGCAAGTGAAGATGGGGCGACAAGCTTGACTGTTATGACGGTTTCCTTGCCTCGGTGCTGATTGCCTTGGCATCTCTGCTGGTGCGCTTGATCAGGCCGGTGAGGACCTGCCCAGGGCCTACTTCCACGAACTCGAGGGCTCCCTCTTTGATCATCCGCTCTACCGACTTCTGCCACAGCACGGAGTGGCAAAGTTGGTTGAGCAGTTCTGCCTTGAGGCTATTGCCGCTGGTCATCGGCTCGGCAGTGGTGTTGGCCACGATGGGAATGACAGCGTCTTGGAACTGCAGACTGGAGACAGCTTGCGCCATGCCATCGGCGGCTGGTTTCATGAGCCTGGAGTGAAAGGCGCCGCTGACCGGAAGAGATACCACCCTCTGGGCACCCTTCTCCTTCGCGAGTTGTGCGGCCGCTTCGAGTGCGTGACTTGGTCCGCTGATAGCTATCTGTCCGGGGCAGTTGATGTTAGCGATCTCCATGCCGGTGGCCTGGCAGACGCTCTGTACAGTGGCCTCATCCAACCCGATAACGGCCAGCATTCCCCCGGATGTCTGATTCCCGGCCTCCTGCATCAAGCGTCCTCTCTCACGGGCCAGACGGAGGGCTTCGGCGAAGCTCAACGTGCTGGCAGCCACCAGAGCCGTGTACTCGCCCAGGCTGTGTCCCGCCACGAAAGAAGGCCGTGGCCGATCTTTGAGCTGGGGGCTGGTTCTGAGATAAGCGACGCTCACGGTCATTATTGCCGGCTGAGCATTGACAGTCTGACGCAGGACATCCTCTGGCCCTTCAAAACAGAGTCTCGAGAGAGGAAAGCCCAGAACGGAGTCGGCCTCTTCAAAGACGGCTCTGGCCTCGGGCAGGTTGGTGTATAGGTCATGGCCCATGCCTGTCCATTGAGAACCCTGGCCTGGGAAGACGTAGGCAGTCTTGTGCCATGTGGCCATCAGGGAGACCTCCTCAAGGAGTTGCGACGGGTTTCGTGCGAGTCATCCGAATCCAACGGCAGCCGGACGCTCGGCTCAGCATACTCTCAGCATAGGATGTGTTCTGCGGTCTACTGGTCCCTCCCGAATCAGGCTGGTGGTGTCGGATCCGGTGGCTTGTGTCGCCTGCCGTGGCTCTTGCCGAGGATGTAATCACGGCCCGCTAAGCTGTGAATCCAACTGCCTCACGCTGCGCGCGGTTGGTTATAACTTCTTCTTGGACTTGCCCTTCGTGACCTCTTCGCCGGCGTAAGTTCCGCACGTAGGGCACACGGTGTGCGACAGCTTCAGGCTGTGGCATTTGGAGCACGGCTGCATGGCCGGTGGATTGACTGACAAATGGCTTCGTCTCTCACCGTGACGAGCCTTGGATGTCTTACGTTTTGGCAGCGGTGGCATCTAATCACCCCAACTTTCTTCGAGATTCTGCTTCATCGAGCGCTTCAGCCAAAGCTGTCCGAGGACTTCGCACACAGTGGCACTTGTTCTCGTTGAGATTGGCGCCACACTCGGGGCAGAGCCCGGCACAATCCACCCGACAGAGAGGCTTCATCGGAGTTGCCAAGAGACTATATTGACGAATCATCTCACTCGTGTCAAGTATGTGGTGCTCATCGATCGTGAAACTGCTGGCCGCATCTTCGTCCGGCAGGGCCAGCGGCAACCCACTGAGGATGTCGATGGAGGGGTAGAACATCTCTTCGACATCGAACGCAGAGGAGTGCGCGAAGGAAGTCAGGCAACGACCGCAAGTCAATTGCCTTTGGCAGGTGAAGTACCCCTTTGCCAGAATGCCGCGTGCAGCCCGTATGAGGATGACCTTCCCTTGCACTCGGCACTCTTGGCCGTCATCGGCGGAGATGGCGTCATCGATGTCATAGGTGCGGGTTGCACCCGTGCTCTCTTTCAGCAATTGAGCGACATTGGCTTGCATGAGTTCTAGCCTCGTTCTTGAATCTCGTTGCGCCGTTCCGCGGCAAGTCCGCCAAACCGCGTAGCTCTGAGAGTGGCTTGCCTGTCGGCCTCATTGACAACCAGCGCTTGGCAAAACGAATGGTCGTCAGGCCTGCATCCACTCCGCGCTACCTCCTGTTGGGCCCCCTCTTGGACTTATTCAATCTTAGCATAACTTCGTCGATGACGTTGTCGGGTATGGAAGTGCCGCTGGTAACGCCGACGGACCGGCCGCGTTCAAGCCAAGCGTCCTGGATCTCGTCGGCCGTCTCGATGTGACGGGTCTCGGTGCCGGCGGAGGCACATATCTCGGCCAGGATGCGGGTGTTGGCGCTGTTCCGTCCCCCCACTACTATCATCAAGTCCACCTTCTTGGCCAACTCCAGCGCTGCCGCCTGCCGTCTCTTGGTGACATCGCACAGCGTATTGAGGACACTCAGTTCCTGGACTTGTGGCAGAAGCACCGAGACGAGGTCATTCACAAACCTGGTGAACTCTGATTCATTGCGGGTTGTCTGCGAGAGGACGCCCACGCGCTTAGGGAACTTGTCCAGGCGCGCAACTTCGGAGCTCTCCAGCGTGGCTATCCCCTGCTGATTCGCCCAGCCGAGGATGGCCTTGACCTCCGGGTGCCCAGGGTCGCCAAATACCACAATCCAGAAGCCTGCCTCAGAGAGTCGCTTAGCGGCTAGTTGCGCTTTGTGAACGTTGGGGCAGGTGGTGTCGATGACAGTGAGGCGTCTGCTCTTGAGCTTGTCTGATGCTTGCGGGGGCAGGCCGTGCGACGAGATGACCGCCACGTTTCCTTTGACCTCATCCGGGTCGGCGACGACTTTGACGCCAAGCCGGGCGAACTGGTCGACCACTTGCTGGTTGTGTACGACCGGTCCCACGGTCTCGACGGCGCCGTACTTCTGGGTCGCTTCCTCCAGTGTTCTGAGCGCCCTCTTCACTCCGAAGCAGAAGCCGGTCTCTTCAGTCTTTGATATCTGCATTGGCAATGTCACGGTACATACCGCGGTAGCTCTCCGGCAGAAGATCGGCGATGCTGTGCATGATGACGTCGGTGCATCGATCTCGGGCTTTTCGACTGGGATGGCCCTGCACATCCGGCAGTACGAACGGCTCGCCGATATTCACAACCACCTTCGGCCGATAGAGGATGTTGGTGATGCCCTGGAACTTGATCCTGATCTTCTCGGTTCCTGATATGCCGATAGGCAGTATGTAGGCGTTCTTGTGGAGAGCAATGAACGCCGTGCCCACGTGTCCCTGCTGCAATTGCAGGCTCTTGCTGCGAGTTCCTTCGGGGAATATTCCGAGGCAACGGCCTCCATCCAGCACATCGAATGCCTTCTTCAGCGCTGTCCCGTCCACGGCTCCCCGCTCTACGGTGAAGCCCCCGTAGAGATCGACCAAGCGTCTGTGGAACGGAGAGTGGAAGTACTCCTTCTTGGCCATGAAGGCTATTTGTCTGGGAATGGCTATGCCAATGAGGGGTATGTCGAACCAACTGAGGTGGTTCGACACTACTATAAGTGGACCGTCGGGCAGCTTTCGTTTCCGATTCCTGTACTCGTAGCGGCAGAGGAACCGGAGGGCGATGGCCGCAAACGGTCTAGTACAGTCATAGATGTTCAGCTTCAACTGGCCTCCTTTGCCAGGGCAAGTATCCTGTCGGCGACCTCTTGGGGGGTCAAGCCCTCAGTATCCACTATCCTGGCATCGCGAGCCGGTATGGTTGGGGACATATCCCTGGTGCTGTCAACAGCGTCCCGCCTCTTCAGCTCAGCCAGAGTCTCCTCGTAGGACACCTTCGTGTAGCCGCGTTTCTCGCCATAGCGTCGTTTGGCCCTCTCCTCCACGGACGCGACCAGGAAGACCTTGAGGTGGGCTCGGGGCAGGACAACCGTACCGATGTCCCGCCCCGCCATGACCAGCCTGCCTGTTGCTGCAATAGTGCGCTGCTGGGCAGCCAGGCATTTCCTCACGCCAGCCACTCGCGACACATCAGAGACCTCCGCTTCCACTTCCTGGCTGTAGATTCCCGCTGTGACATCAAGGCCGTCGATGGTCACGGAGTGATGTACGCCGCTAGCGGACGTTTCGATCTCCACCCTCGCTTCGGAAGCCAACTTGCTCAGGCTCAGTTCATCTCCTGTGTCTATTCCCCGGTAAAGGGCCAGCCACGCGAGCGCGCGATACATCTCTCCGGTGTCGACGAATCGGCATCCCAGCCTTCGCGCCACGATCTGGCCGACCGTGCTCTTTCCCACTGCCCCCAAGCCATCGATGGCAATGAGGAGTGGGACCGTTGACCTGCTCTCTGCGTCTATCACTTATCCTGGAATACCGCTGCACGCTTGTCGGCGAACGACTTCAAAGCCTCCTTGTGGTCTGCGGAGTCTGTAGCGATGGTAACGCAAGCCATAGCGACGGCCAGGGCTGTCTCAAGGTCCATCGCCAACCCCTTGTATACCTGGAACTTGGACAGCCTGAAGGCTATCGGTGCCCCCTTGGCGATCTTGCGCGCCAGCTTCAGTGACTCCTCTTGCAGCTGCTCGACAGGTATGACTCTGTTGAGAAGGCCTATCCTGTGGGCTTCCTCGGCCACACACGGTTCACCGGTATAGATGTATTCGAGGGCTTTCGAAATTCCCATGATGCGCGGCATGAACCAGGTGCCTCCGCTGTCCGGCGCAACGCCGGCCCCGGTATACCCGATGACGAAAGCCGTCTTGGGGCAGCCTATGCGGATGTCGCACGCCAGCGCCAGGTCAAAGCCGAATCCGGCGGCGACGCCGTTGACGACCGCAATGGTGGGCATAGGGAGATTCTGCAGACCGAGCATCACCTTCTTCTGAATCTTGGGAGGAATGATGCCTCTTCTCACTTCATGCGTGGTCTTGGGCCAAATGGCGATGTCTTCCGGAGTCAGCACTTCCTTACCCTTGAGCTTGCTGAAGTCGAAGTCGCCACCGGCGCAGAAGGCGCGTCCCGCACCGGTCACGATGACCACCCTGGTCTCCTCGTCCTCGGCGAGGCTGTCTACAGCCGCCGCCAGTTCCAGTCCCATCTGTTCACTTACACCGTTGAGGATTTCGGGGCGGTTCAGAGTGATGGTCGCGATCCGCTCCTCCTTCTTTAGGGTGATGGCCTTGAATTCCATTGCTCCTCCTTCTACCTAGCTTTCTTTCAACGTTCGTTCCAGTCGCTGGACTATGTCGTTAGTCGCCTTCTTCTTGATGTCGTCAGTCGACCGAGCACTGCCTATGAGGCAGGCGGAAGACTCGAACAGGGTATCGATGATCCTGAGGCCATGCTGGGCCAGAGTGCGCCCTGTTTGGGTGTTCTCTATGAGCAGATCGGCATCTTCCGGCAGGAAGGCTTCGCTTGCTCCCCAAGTGGGAATGAGGCGACAGGGGCTGAGATGGTTCTCTCTCGCATACTTGTCGGCGATGTTGATGTACTCCGAGGCTATCCGGAGAGCGGCGATATCCTGCCGGCGCAGCGGCGCCCGGAAATCCTGGGGATTCTCGAAAGGCAGCTTCTTGCTCACCACGGCCACTATCCTGACTTTGCCGAAACCGAGAGTGAGGATATTCTTGACCGGACTCGAGGGGAACTTGTACAAGTGGTCAGCCAGCCAGTCCTCGCCGGTGATGGCCAGGTCGAAGTTCCCGTTAGCCACCTGGAGAGGCATGTCTTGCGGGCGAATGACCTTGACGTTGACTCCATGCAGGTTGATAGACGGTCGACGCGGGTTCTGTGGGTCGTCGGAGACATCTATGCCAGCTTTGGCCAGGAACTCGAGCGTAGGCTTCTGCTGGTGTCCGTCAGCCAGGGCGAGACGGACAAAGCCGGAGTCGTCGGGTCGTTTGGGGCATGACGAATGTAGCGGCCTCTCAGGGGCGCGCTTCTTTTCAGGCGGAGACTGCACTTTGCCGACGCAGGCGCAGATGCGATCGAGCAGTGGGCTCATGCTCTTGGACTCCCAGCTCGGACGGTAGGCAATGAGATAGGCGCGTGACTGGAGCAAAGTGCCGACAGATACGAGACCTTGGTTCAGCGGACTGTCCGGCGTCTCCGATATCAGAGCTAGGTCGGCGCTTTCCGGCGGATATGCCTCGGCCCCTCCCCAGAGAGGGAAGATGGCAAACCTCTTGAGCCTTCGGGCTAGAGCGAATGCTTCGGCTAGGTTGGGGTACTCGGTGGCTATGCGGATGCTCTCCGTCCGGCCATTCAGTCTGTCGATCGACTCGATCCCGGCGGTTTTGCCGGCGGCCATTGACAGGTCTTTCCTGCCATAGCCGAGATCTTGTATCTTGATCAGAGCGCTGCTGGGATACTTGGCCAGAAGCTCTTCCACCCAGTCCTGGCCGCAGATGCCCAAATCGTAGTTGCCCACAGCCACCTGGATTGGTATGTCCTTCTCGTTGAACACCTTCATGAACGTGTTGGGCAGACTCCTGCACTCCGGCCGGTAGGAGCGGGACTGTTCGTCATAGCCGCTGACTTCCAGGCCGGACCGGTGGAGCACAGAACTGGTTTCTTGAAGGAGTTGGCCTTTAGGTAGGGCCAGTTTTAGTTGCATTGGCTACCTGCAGTATGCCTAGAATCTCCGATACCGAATCAAGTTCGGTTGTCTTACCGCTCGATTGGTTAGTGAGCACGAAACCTGGCTTCCCTTTCTCACCCCGGATAGAAAGGATCCACCTGTGCTTGGTTGTCCCTGTGCAGCCTTGATCGAGATCGGCCCTGTAGCCGGCCTGTCTCAGAAGGTTGGCGGTCTCGAAGACTACTTTGTCGATCTTGCCGGTGTGTTCGGTACGCACCAGAATGGTTGACTTGGAGTTGTCCGGGGTCTTGGAGGTGGCCGCGAGGCGGTCGAGGTCCAGAGCGAATCCGCAGGCGGCAACGTCTCCGCCACCCATGAGAGGTATCAGGTCATCATAGCGCCCGCCGCCCCCCAGCTTCTGGGTGCCGAGCTGGAATCTGAAGATGACTCCGGTGTAGTACTCGAAGCCCTTGCCAAGGGCCATGTCCACCTCGTAGTTGCAGCCCATGTCTGTCAGCAGTTGGGATATGGCCAGGAAATCATCCACGACAGCCTCAAGCCTGGGGAAGTCTTTGATCAGGGTGGCCTTCACATTCTGTATGAAGCCCGGAGAAGTGCCGCTGAGATCGAAAAGGAGGGACAAAGAATCCTTCAGTCTGGGGTTCCCAGCCGCCACAGTCTTCATGATCTCCGAGGCGTTACCGTCCATGATCTGATCGAAAATGCGGTCCTGCTGCGCGGGGTCAAGTCCCATCTCCCGAAGCAAAGACCGTATCAGACCGGCATGGGAGAGGTACAGCATGGTTCCACTGATGCCCAGTTTCCTCAGGACTTCCTGGGCCAGCATTATCAATTCCACGTCCGCGGAGGGGCTGGTGCTTCCCAGCATTTCGGCCCCGCACTGCCAGCGCTCCCTTGACTCCTTGCCCGTCTCCTCGAAGCTGAAGATGTTCTCGACATAGAACAGCTTAGCGGGGGAAGCCTGGGTGAGGCTCTCGATGTACAACCTCACCGTCGGTATGGTGCCATCGGGCCGGAGCACTACTCTCTCACCGCTCCAGCCATCCCAGTCCAGGAAGGAGTAGACCCTGCCGAGCATGCTGGGAGTGAGGGTGCCCGTAGAGGTGAAGAGGTGCAGGTACTCCAGTGTGGGCGTTCTTATCTCCTCGTATCCCCACTTGAGACACGAGGAACGAAAGGCTTCCTCTACATTGCGGAAGCTCTCCATGTCCTGCGGGAGCAGGTCGCGGTTACCCTTGCACCTTTTCTGCATGTGTCGTTCGTGACGCCTGTTCGGCGAAGTCGGAAGATATTGTAGCATGGGCTACACACCGGGGCAATTTGGGGGAGTAGTGGCAAAGAAAAGCAGGTTGCTGGTGGGTTTGCCTGTGAATTGTCCTCGAAAGCAGTCAGACAGAGGCACTATGACATCTGGATCTGGTGGCTGAATGGACCGGCCTTGATCCTCGAGTCAGTCACAGATTCAATCATCTCGATGGTCGTCCCCAAGCCGCTCAAGCTGAGGGAGAGCCCCATCTTTCTCAGGTCTCTGTAGTGGAGGCCCTGGTAGAGGCCTTGACCCGCTACACGGCACATTTCGTCGTATAGATCAGGCCATTCCTTCTTCTGGCGGGTGCAATAGAGGATGAATCCGGTGACCTTGGGATCGAGTTCCATGCTGAACAAGACTATATGCTGGCTGACTGGTCAAAAGCAAAGCGACTGGCGGCGGTTGAGTGGCTTTGCGGAGCTTGGCGGGCAAATCCTGGGTGGCGGTTTCGCAGGCTTTGGACCTCACTTTTTCATGGCTCGCACATGGGGGGAAAACGCGGATGGTATCTGTAGCCTACATAACGCGTCGCAATGATGATAATGCAAATTGTCAACAAGATAATCCCAGGCTCCTGGGCCAAGCGTGTTTCAGGCCAAGCCAAACGGTGAAGACAAGATGCCACCACAGGAGACTGGCCGGGTTCACACGGAGAAGGCCGGGGGCACCTCGTCGGTGCCCCCGGTGACCAAGTAGACCTGTAAGCCGGGTTCTGTGGTCCTGCCTAGCTGGACCGGTGACCATCTATCTAGCCCTACAGTTACCTATAGGGTCCAGCAACCAACCCGAGGACATCGGTCGGGCAACCTTGGGTCCTCCTATTCGGTCTTGCTCCGGGTGGGGTTTGCATAGCCCACTGGTCACCCAGTGGCTGGTGAGCTCTTACCTCGCCATTTCACCCTTACCCCAACAGAGTCAGGGCGGTGTGTTTCTGTGGCACTTTCCGTAGAGTCGCCCCTCCTGGGTGTTACCCAGCACCCTGCCCGATGGAGCCCGGACTTTCCTCCCTTCCAGAGTGAGGCCCTGAAACGGCGGTCACCCGGCCTACTTGGTTCAGCCCCAGTTTACCACTTCTGGCACTGTAATCAAGCGCTCTTGAGCCTATTCAGCGCTTGGTTGGCCAAGGCATCCGCTTCTTCATTCCGTTCGCGCGGGATGTGGTGAATGGAGTAGTGCTGGAAGGCCGTCAGCAACTGCATGGCCTTGTCGAACAGCGGCCTGATGTGGGCGTTGCGCACTCTGTAGTGGCCGTTGATCTGTTCGGCCATCAATTGCGAATCGGTATTAATGTACACATGGTCGGCGCCCAGCTTCTTGGCCTCCTGCAGTGACGTGATGAGGGCGGTGTACTCTGCTTGATTGTTGGTGGCCCGTCCGATACTGTAGGACAGCTTGAGGGTGGTGACGCCCTTCTCATCCTTCATGACCACGCCGACAGCGGCCGGGCCGGGATTCCCCCGGGAGGCCCCGTCAACGTAAATG
>DAIQQD010000002.1:10534-17326 GCA_036787015.1 Chloroflexota bacterium | reverse complement strand
ACTGGTGAACCGTACCGTGGTTCGGAGCAAGCCTAAGGAACGCAAAGCACGCGGCTGCAGCTGCCGCACTGCACTAACTCACCGGCCCTGGCTTGTGAGAGCTCGCTGACCGGTATCGTAATCTTGCAGCCCTGGCATCTTCCCTGCTCTATCTTGGCGACCGCGCTGCCCTGTTTCTTCTGGCGCAGTTTCTCGTAAAGCTGGAGATGGGCGGGATCGATCTGACCCAGTATCTCGGCCCTCGTCATCCGGTCCGAGTCCATGGTAGCCATGAGTTCCGCCTGTTCTGCCTGCAACTGATTCCGTTTCCCAGCCCATTCCCGCTCAATGTTGTCCACGTCAGCCGCCTTGGCGGCGGCTGCGTTCTGGAGATACTCAGCCTGGCCCATCATGTCCAGAACCTTGTCCTCTTCTTCTCTCACATGGCTCTTGAGCTGGTTTGCCTGCTGCTGCATAGCGCCCAACTCCTTGGGGTTGCTGACTGAGCCGGATAGCAGCTTCTGCTGGATGGGCTTGAGCTTGGCTTGGAGATCATCCACCGCGTATTCTGCGGCTCGCTGTTTCTCCTGAAGGGCAGCTTGTTCTTTCTGGATAGCCTCGAGATCGGATCTGGCCTTCGCTAGCGCCTCGTTGTGGTTCAGTTGATGCTCTACCCCGGACAGCGTTTCGGCGGTCTTCTCGAGCCGGAGATCAAGTTGCTGCAGGTCATAGAGTCGCTTTCCTAGATTCACGAATACCCTCACACGGTCTCAGCTTGTTGCCAGGAGATCAATCCCGTTCCTGCGCCAGCGCAAATATCGCAGGTCTCGGTTGAAAAGCCTGTTCGGTTTCCATTATAATCCTTTCGGGAACAAGAGGAAAATATTGCTTAGAAGTCACAGTTCCAGCGATCTGACCACGAGCAGCGTTGGTCAGACGGTGATGCTGGCGGGTTGGGTGCACAGGCGGAGGGACCACGGGGGACTGATCTTCATCGATCTCAGAGACAAGGAGGGTCTTGTCCAAGTCGTGTTCGATCCGCGGGCATCCGGCACCGGACACCGTGTGGCCGAGAGCCTGCGGAACGAGTATGTCCTTCAGGTTTCAGGCAAGATCAGCCGGCGTCCCAAAGGGACTGAGAACGCCAACATGCCTACCGGCCAGATCGAGCTGATCGCTGAGACTTGCCGCATTCTGAACGCGGCGAAGAACCCTCCGTTTTACATCAATGAAGAGACGGATGTGGATGAGAACCTTCGCCTGAAGTATCGTTATCTGGACCTGCGCCGCCAGAGGATGAAGGAGAACATCATTCTCCGGCACAAGGTGGTGAAGTGCCTGCGGGACTTTCTGGATGCCAGGGGCTTCATTGAGATTGAGACGCCGATATTGATTAAGAGCACTCCTGAAGGCGCCAGGGATTTCCTGGTTCCCAGCCGCCTTCAACCCGGGAAGTTCTATGCGCTGCCGCAGTCGCCGCAGCAGCTCAAGCAGCTCTTGATGGTGGCTGGCTTCGAGAAGTACTACCAGGTGGCCAGATGCTTCCGCGATGAAGACCTGCGGGCGGATCGCCAGTTGGAGTTCACGCAGCTCGACATTGAGATGAGCTTCGTGGAAGAGGATGACATCCTCAAGCTCATGGAGGACATGTTTGTCTCGCTGGTGGAGACGGTCAAGCCTTCGATGAAGCTGCCGAAACCTTTCCCGCGTCTGTCCTATGGTGACGTCATAGAGCGGTATGGGACGGACAAGCCGGACATACGGTTTGGGCTGGAACTGAGGGATCTGACGGACATCGTGGCCGGCTCTGAGTTCGGCGTGTTCAAGAATGCCATCAAGGGTGGAGGGAAGGTCAAGGGATTCTCCGCACCCGGCTGCGGCAGCTTCACGCGTAAGCAGCTTGACGAGCTGATTGACCTGTCGAAGTCCTTTGGGGCCAAGGGTTTGGTGGCGCTGGCGCTGGTTGAAGAGGGTGGTGGGGTGGCTGTCGACAAGGCCAGTTCCGCAGCGGCCAAGTTCGTGACTCCGGAAGAAATCAGGAAGATGGCAGCTCGGTTGGAAGCGAAGTCGGGTGACCTGCTGCTCATAGTGGCCGACAAGACCAGCATGGTGAACAAGGTGCTGGATCAACTGAGGCGGGAGATGGGCCGACGGCTTGGCCTGATTGACCGGAATGTCTTGGCCATGGCGTTCGTGGTCGACTTTCCGCTGTTTGAGTGGAACGAGGAAGAGAAGCGGTGGCAGGCGTCGCACCATCCTTTCACCGCTCCGCGAGATGAGGATCTTTCGATCCTGGAGACTGATCCGGCCAAGGTGCGCGCGAAATGTTATGACATCGTCTGCAACGGTTATGAGTTGTCTAGCGGCAGCATCCGCATACATAATAGAGATATGCAGGAGAAGATTTTCGGCTTGCTGGGTTATGACCGGGAACGGGTGCAGCGCCTTTTCGGACACATGCTGGAGGCATTCGAGTACGGAGCGCCTCCGCATGGCGGCATAGCTCCAGGCATCGACAGAGTGGTCATGCTTCTGGCTGGTGAGGAGAGCATCCGGGAAGTGATTCCCTTCCCCAAGAACCAAGCCGGCTGTGACCTTACATTTGACGCTCCTTCTGAGGTCTCCGATGAACAGCTTCGAGAGCTGCATCTCGCGAGGCAAGACGATCCCTAGGGCGTTCGCAAAAAGGCCGCGGCAGGCGGCGACTCAAGAAAGGGATGGGTGACAGGTGAAGACATCAACAGAGAGTACCGAGAATCGCCAGGTGGTGATGAAAGTCGAGGTTGAGGCGGCAGAGATCGACGCTTCTCTCGAACATGCTTATCATCATGTGGTGAAGGAGGTGGCCATCCCCGGCTTCCGCAAGGGAAAGACACCCCGGGCGGTGCTGGAGCAGTATGTGGGCAAGGAGGCGCTTCGCAAGGAAGCCCTGGAGGAGTTGGTACCCGAGCTGTGCATCAAGATCATAGAGGAGCAGAAACTCGAAGTGGTGGCTCAGCCTCAGGTGGAGATATTGCAGGACGACCCCGTTGTGTTCAAAGCCACCTTCTCTCTTCGTCCAAACGTGGAACTGGGAGACTACCGCAGCATCAGGATCGAGCGGCCGTCCATAGAAGTTGGCGACAGCGAGGTTGATGATTTCATGCAGAAGCTTCGCGAACGGCACGGTGACTGGGCTCCGGCGTCTCGAGCGGCGGCTTTCGAAGACATGGTCATCATTAATGTGACCCAAGGAGAGAAGGGTGGCGAAGTGAAGAGCCACGAAGGGCAACAGGTGCTTCTGGTCAAGGACTCGATACTGCCTTTGCCGGGTTTCTCTGAGCACCTGGTGGGAATGGCGGTTGGCGATGAGAAGGATTTCACTCTGTCTTATGCTGAGGACTACAAGATAAAGGAACTCGCCGGCAAGGAGTTCGTTTTCAAGGTGAAGCTGAATGAGGTCAAAGAGAAGCATTTGCCTGAACTGGACGATGAGTTTGCCAAGAGCCTGGGCGAGGGTATGGACACTATTGACGGTCTGCGGAAGTATGCTGCCGATGGCCTGAAGAGGGCGGCCGAAGACAGAGCCAGGAAAGAACATGAGAGCAAGGTGCTGGAGGCGGTAGTCAACTCCGCTGCCAAGATCGAGTATCCTCCCATCATGGTGGAGCAGGAGATCAATAACCTGATGAAGGACCGTGATATGGCGTTGAGGGAAAGGGGTGGTCTGCGGAACTACCTCAAGACTGTCAAGAAGACAGAGGAACAGCTCAGGGAGGAACTTCGCCCCAGGGCTGTGGAACAGGTGAGACACGAGCTCGTTCTGGGCAAGGTGGCTGAAGAGGAGAAGATCACGGTGGATCAGGCTGAGATAGAGGCCGATATTGAGGGCATGATGAAGGGCGCCGGCGAGGGGAATGAGAAGCTTCAGGAGCTGTTCGGCACACCGCAGGCGCGCCAGGTTGTGGAGAACAGAATGATCGCCCAGAGGACGGTGCAAAGGCTGGTGGACATCGCGATGGGCAACGCCGGTGGCGAACCGGAACAGAAGGCAGAGGCTGAAAAGGAGGCCAAGGATGGTGATGCAGCCTAAAGATATTATCCCGATGGTAGTCGAAACAGGTGTCAGGGGCGAGCGCGCCTTTGATATCTACTCACTCCTCCTGCGGGAGCGGATCGTATTCCTGGGTACGCCGATTGATGATCAGGTGGCGAATGTGATCGTAGCCCAGCTCCTTTATCTTGACCGCGAAGACCCTGACAAAGATATCAGCCTGTACATCCACAGCCCGGGCGGGTACGTTCACTCAGGGCTCGCGATCTATGATGCCATGCAGTTGATCAGGTGCGACGTGTCGACCATATGTATCGGCATGACGGCCAGTCTGGCCGCGATACTGCTTTGTGCCGGATCGAAAGGAAAGCGCCATGCTCTGCCGCACGCCAAGATCATGCTGCATCAGCCGACGGGTGGTTTGGGAGGGCAGGCCTCCGATATCAAGATCCAGGCTGAGGAGATCATCAAGACCAAGAATGTGCTGGATGAGATAGTGGCCGAGCACACAGGCCAGAAACTTGAGAGGGTGCAGAGAGAGACGCAACGTGACCGCTACATGACCGCCGAAGAGGCCAAAGAGTGGGGCATCATTGATGAGATCATTACCGGCAAAGGGGCGAAGGGTGAAGCGGGGAAGGGGAAGTGAGGCTGGCTGTGATCGGGATGGAGAAGAGAATGTCCAACGGAACGCCGATTGTAATTGAGCCTAGCGAGACCGGTGAGCGTGTTTATGACATCTACTCCCGGTTGCTGAAAGATCGAGTCATCTTCCTGGGTGGTGTCGTGGAGGATGAGAAGGCGAACCTGATTATTGCCCAGATGCTGTTCCTGAATGGCGAGAACCCCAAAGCTGACATCCATTTCTACATCAATTCTCCGGGAGGGTCGGTTTCAGCCGGGCTCGCGGTATACGACACGATGCAGTTCATTCACTGCGATGTGAATACGTACTGTGTTGGCCTGGCGGCCAGCATGGGAGCGGTGTTGCTGATGGGAGGCACCAAGGGTAAGCGGTTCGCTCTGCCCAATTCAAGCGTACTGCTTCATCAGCCTTTGATACGGGGGAATATCACCGGTCCGGCGACCGACTTGCAGATCGAGGCGGAGGAGATGCTTCGCGTCCAGGCCAGGCTGTACCGCATCATCAGCAGTCACACCGGCAAGCCACTCAAGCAGATCGAAGAGGACTGCGACCGGAATTACTGGCTGGATGCCAAGCAGTCCGTGGAATACGGATTGGTGGACAAGATCCTGGAGAAGCTCCCGTAGTCTGGTTTGTTCTCCTTCAGGCTGTGATCAAAAGGCGGTGGCTCACGAGCGGCACCGCCTTCTTCATTTCACTAGACGGTTGATTTCCTCAGTCAGGTCGTAGCCCGCGATAGGCTTTCCACCCCTGTCAACTGCCGTCTCGCCCTCAATCCTGACATGGCCTTGGCTGAAGGCATTGATAGTGGAGAGGATCAGCGGGTGCTCTCTGACCACGCCGTGCTGCCGGATCAGCTTGAAAAGGGCATTGTCTTCACCCTGCCGGGACTTGATCTGGTCGACTGGCAGGCCCTCGATTTCCTTCCAGTGTCTGTCGAAGGGCTCTCCTCGAATCGAGAAGGTGCAGTAGGCCACGGGAGGGCCCTGGTCCAGCTCCGGGGTCACGAGGTGCATCATGGCTCCTGTGCTCTGAGCTCTCGCCTCAATCAATTGCCAGATCACCTCTTGCCAAGTGCCTTTTGGGCCGCCGGGGGCAGCTGGGTGGAGGTTGACCATCTTGTACTTGTGGCACATCTCTCTTCCAACAACAAGCATGTAGCCGGCGAGTATGCACAGGTCGTGAGGGACTCCCTCCAGCCGCTTCATCACCTCCCTGTCATACAGCAGACGCCATTCGTCCGGAGATTCGCGCTTCTTCTGGCGATCGAATCTCCGGGATGAGAAACAGACGAGGGGAATCTTGTAGCTCTTCACCAGTTCAATGAACTGATCGCTTCCCGGCGCATCTCCGGTCTCGCGGCTACAGAACACGAAGGGGATAGTGGCTTTCAGCTTGCCCCGGTGCATGCTCTGGTGGGCGACTGTCAGCAGGTCCCGCGATCCCTTACCACGACCGGTAGAGAACCAGCCGATCTGATACATGAGGCACCTCGCTATCTGATGATTCTCTTCTTGAGGGTCTTCAATGTGCTGACAACGTGGATCATAGGACAAGTGTGGTGGCCGAAGATGTGACCTTGTGCCAGAGCGTGACGGAAGCCATCGACGTCGTCGAATTCGGGCATTTCCACGTAGGCATGGCCGATCTCTCCGGAGGTGTGGGCGTCGCTGCCGGCGCTCTTCAGCAGCCCGTGCTTTGTGGCGAAAGCAAGGGCCTTGGCATTGGAGTTGGTGAAGCGCATGGCACGCGAGTTGAAGACCTCGAGGACATCGACCTGTGGTAGAAGCTCCATCATCTGGCTGAAGCCTCGATCGTTGATGCCTCTCATGCTATCGAAGGGGTGGGGGAGACAGACAAGCCCGTTCTGGGCCTTGATCCGTCCGAATGCCTCGTCAACAGGGATGTTGCTCGGGATCGGCTCCGTGAGGAACATGCCCATGACTTCTCCCAGAGGCGTCAATATCTCCTCGGCTACAATCACCCTGAAGGGGGCGATCTCCTTGACTCGCTGCGCGCCCTCTATGGTTCCGTGGTCGGCAACTGCGACGCAGTTGATGCCGATCTTCTGACAGCGCCTGATGATCGCCTGCGGAGTCGTGGTGCAGTCGAACGAGTACTTGGTGTGCATGTG
>DAIQQD010000002.1:7795-10434 GCA_036787015.1 Chloroflexota bacterium | reverse complement strand
CCGTGTCCTCGATTCTCACTCCTCCCCAACCCGTAATGTAGATGGCCGGTTCTACGGTGAAGACCATGTCCTCCCGGATGACATCAGCGGAAGCGGCAGAGACCCGAGGCCGTTCGTGAACTGCCAGTCCGACGCCGTGTCCCAGACCATGGCCGAAGGCATCCTTGTAGCCCGCCTGGTCAATGACCTCCCGGGCGATGCCGTCTGCCTGCGCTCCTGTCATCCCGGGCGCGATGCCATCGAGGGCGGAGAGTTGTGCTTGGAGAACGACATCGTAGATGGCCCGGAAGCGCTCGCCGCCTGGTCCGAGGCACAGAGTGCGGCTGAGATCGCTGCAATACCCCTTCCAGCGCGCGCCTACGTCCAGGATGATTGGCTCACCGTTAGATATGGGGCGGTCCGTGGGCTTGGCGTGGGGCAGTGCTGCATTCGGGCCTGACGCGACTATGATGTCGAACGGAATCGGCTCGCTGCCGTTCTCGCGAATGTACTTCTCTATCTCCCAGGCAACTTCCTTCTCCGTCATCCCCGAGTGGATCTCGCTGGCGATGAAGGCAATGGCGGTGTCAGCGATGAAGGCAGCTCTCAGAATGCAGGAAATCTCGTCTTCGTCCTTCACCGCTCTGAGGCAGTCCACTATTTCCTCTGTGGGCGCCAATTCCGCTCTGGCCTTGTCCGCCTCTTCAGACAAGCGACGGAATTCCGCCACCGAGAGCACGTTCGCTTCAAACCCCACTCTCGCCAGCTTCCCGTTGCCGGTGAGCAGCTGGGTGAACCTCTGGGAAGAGCTGTTGACGGCAATGACGTCGAAATCGGGGGCTTCCTGCTTGGCTTGCTCAAAGTGAATGAAATCGGTGGCCAGCACTGCGCTGTCCTGTGAAACGAGCAGCATGGCGGTGGGGCCGCTGGAGCCGGTGAAGCCGCTGATGTAGCGGCAGTTCTCCGGCTGTGTGATGAGGATGGCGTTCAGGCTCTTCTCGGCCAACTGCTGGCGGAGCCTCTCCAGGCGCTGGGCTACTGCCAAGCCTTACCTCGCAGTTCGGCCACGAGCGTTCTCAAAGCCGCAATGTAGCCCCTCCACCCCAGACCGGTGACTTGGCCCTTGGCAATGGGGGCAATAACCGACCTCTGGCGGAACTCCTCCCTGGCATAGATGTTGGACAGATGGACCTCAACCACGGGGAGGTTGGTGTCTAGAAGGGCATCCCGAAGAGACAGGCCGTAGTGAGTGAGTGCTCCGGCGTTGATGATTATGCCGTCAGCTCCGCTGGACTCCTTCTGGATGAAGTCGACGAGATCGCCTTCGCTGTTGGCTTGAATGACGGCCACCTCTGTGTCGATTTCGGTGGCCTGCTGTTCGACAAGCTCATTGATCTCATCCAGGGTCTTCTCGCCGTAGATCACCTTGTTTCTTTTGCCGAGTATGTTCAAGTTCGGCCCATGTATCACAAGTATTCTCATTTTCTCTTCTCCGAGGAAGGTTTCCTCTTCTTTCTGAATCCCTTCCGTCTGTATTTGCCTTTGAAGGGCCTGTCTGATCGTTCGCCAGGTTCGTCGGACTTGGCCAGCGCCTTGGTCGTTCGGCACTTCGGGAAGCCGGTGCAGGCCATGAACTTGCCGAAGCGTCCCATCCTGATGACCATGGGCAGGCCGCAGTTGGGACAGACCTCGTCGGTAGGCTGATCGGGCTCCTTCATCTTGACCATCTCGACGCTGGCTTTTTGGAGAGTCGCCTCGAAGGGGGTGTAGAACTCTCGGATGGTGTCTTCCCATGCCTGTTTGCCCTGGGCAATCTCATCCAGTTCCTCTTCCATGTGGGCGGTGAAATTGGTGTCCACGATCGTGGGGAAATGAGCCACCAGCACCGTGTTCACTGTCTCCCCGAGTTGCTCGGGATGCAAGCGGCCTTCCTTGGTCCTGACATAGCCTCGCTGACGGATAGTGCCGATGATGGGCGCGTATGTGCTGGGGCGCCCAATGCCCCTTTCCTCGAGGGCCTTGATCAATGTGGCCTCGGTGTATCTGGGCGGGGGTTCGGTGAAGTGCTGTTCCGGCGTGATGTTCAGGAGCTTCAGTTTCTCGCCTTCGGTCAATGACGGCAGGCGGGACTTGGCTTCTTCGCCGTTGCCATTAGCTTCGTCCTTGCCTTCACTGTAGAGGACGAGGAAACCCAGGAAGTGAGGCACGGACCCGGCGGCCTTAAAGACGTATGTGTTGCCCGCGGCGGGCGGCGCGGCATCAATATCCACCGAGGTCGTGTCGAACTGTGCGGCGGCCATCTGGCTGGCCATCATGCGCTCCCAGACAAGGCGGTAGAGCTTGGCCTGATCGGCTGTGAGATGGGCCTTGATCGAAGCCGGCTCACGATCGATGCTGGTAGGGCGGATAGCTTCGTGCGCCTCTTGAGCACCCTTGGCCTTCTTGGTGAAGAATCTGGGGTGAGGTGGCACGTATTCCTTTCCATACTTGGCGGTTATGTACCTGCGAGTCTCAGCCAACGCTGACTCGGCTACTCTGGTGGAGTCAGTTCGCATGTAGGTGATGAGACCCACCTGGCCTTCCGGGCCGATGGGCAGGCCTTCATATAGCTGCTGAGCGACAGCCATGGTACGCTGGGCGGTGAAGTGAAGCTTCCGCCA
>DAIQQD010000002.1:0-7695 GCA_036787015.1 Chloroflexota bacterium | reverse complement strand
ATGGTCCAGTATTCCTGGGCCACGAATTTCCTGATATCATCTTCGCGCTCGACGATCATTCTCAAAGCGACGGATTGAACACGACCGGCCGAGAGCCCACTTCGGACCTTCTTCCACAGGAGAGGGCTGATCTTGTATCCAACCAGTCGGTCCAGAACGCGCCGGGCTTGCTGGGCATTGACCAGATTCATGTTGATGCTTCGCGGGTGCTTGAAGGCGTCCTTGATGGCTTCCTCGGTGATTTCGTGGAACACCACGCGGTGAGTCGGTATGTCCTCGAGCTTGGCGGCTTCGACGAGATGCCAGGAGATGGCCTCGCCTTCGCGGTCCGGGTCGGTGGCCAGATACACCGCTGCAGCCTTCGCGGCTGCATCTTTGATTTCCTTGACCACTGCCTTCTTGGCTTGGGGGACGACATACCGGGGGACGACGCCCTCGGTCAGAGCAACCCCCAGGGTCTTCTGGGGTAGATCGCGCACGTGGCCCATCGACGCCTTGATGGTGTAGTGGGTTCCCATGATCTTGCCCAGCGTTCTAGCCTTCGCCGGGGATTCAACAATAACGAGGTTCTTCTTTGCCATTCTCTTCGACCTAGTTCAGGATGTAGTTCATGCCGCCGACCTGCCTGGCCAATCCCTTGAGCTCCAACATCGCCAGGGTGCTGGTCACAGTGGGCGTGGGAAGGCCGCTGATGCGGCAAAGCGCGTCGATGTGAGTGGCCTCCTTGGTGAGATGCATCAGGACCTGAGCCTCCGTGTCAGTAGGAGCCACCAGGTCCCTCATTTCGAGTTGGTGGGGTACCATATTCAAGTTCAGTTCCTCCAGTATGTCTTCGCAGTTTCGGATGAGTTTTGCCCCCTGTTGTATCAGGTAGTTGGTGCCGGCGCTGAGAGGCGAGAATATGCTGCCGGGGATGGCGAAGACGTCGCGGTTCTGTTCGAGCGCCCGGTGGGCGGTCAACAGGGCGCCGCTTTCTTCGCCCGCCTCTACCACAAGGACTCCCAGGCTCATACCGCTGATAATGCGGTTTCGCTGGGGGAAGTGCTCCGCCTTGGGCCTGGTTCCCAAGGGGAATTCACTCACCAACGCGCCGTGTTCCATTATCCGGCGGGCCAGAGCAACGTGACTGCTCGGGTAAACCATGTCGAGGCCGCATCCGGTCACAGCGATGGTCCGGCCCCCGGCCTCGAGAGCCGCGCGATGGGCCACGGCATCAATGCCGGCGGCCAGTCCGCTGACGACAGTGACCCTGTTGCGGGCCAACTCCTTCGTGATCTCTTCGGCGGCCTGCCTGCCGTACACGGACGGATGCCTGGTGCCCACCACAGCTACAGCACACTCATCCCCGCGGTCAAGCGCTCCTCTGACGTAGATCAATATGGGGCAGTCGTATACCTCCCTGAGTCTCGGTGGGAAGAGGGGATTGTCGGCGCTCAGCGCCTTGACGTTGAGTCGCTCCAGTTTCCCCAACTCGTCATCGAGGGAAATGCTGGTGCGAGTAGCGGCAAGTGACTTGGCTGCTTTGATGTCCAGGCCGGCAGACCGCAGTTCGTCCAGCGAGGCCATCCAAGCCCTCTCCAGGTCGCCGAAGTAGCTTTGGAGGAGAGAGAGCTTGATTCGCCCAATGCCTGGGACGTAGGTAAACCCTATCAGGAATCGCAACTGGTCAGGATCGATTCTCATAGGATGGCTCGAATCGTTGGCGTATTGTTGTCTGCTCAATCTCGATTGCCTTTGATCACAACTACCTTGTTCGGACTGCTCCTCGCGGAGAGCGCAAGAGGTAATGTTATCACAGTGGGCCACGGGAAGGAAATCAGTCATGAGGCTGGTTGTGTCAGCGGCGGAGAGGGTGGGATTCGAACCCACGGTCGCTTGCGCGACACACGCTCTCCAGGCGTGCCTGATAGACCACTCCAGCACCTCTCCCGCGCCAGCACATACAATGATAGCTTATCGGAGCCACAATATGGTAGTCACCAGTTGGGCCACAGATACACACAGTGTGGCGGCGAGTATGGTGATGGAGATGGGAGTCTTGAACTCAGGGTGACCTCTGAGGTTGAAGAACGAGTGAATGCTGAAGGCGAAGACGCCGGCAAGAGCGAGGACAAGGGAGAGTATCTTGCCGGCCAGAGAGGCCTGTTCCACTTGGACCAGGCCGTACAGGATCAGGAAGACCATCGGCAGATGTACTATCAGAAAGAAGCTGATGCCGCCTGGCAGTCTGAAGAGCTTCCATTCCTGCCTGTAGGCTGATTCTATCTCGTGGACAATCAGGAGAGTGGCATTGGCGGAATACAGCCAGAACACGACATCAGCCATGCTGCCATCTCCTCAGGGCACATTGTGGATGGCGGAGAGGGTGGGATTCGAACCCACGCTCCACTTGCGCAGAGACCGCTTTTCGAGAGCGGCACCATGAACCACTCGGTCACCTCTCCGACAAGCTATTCTACTTTCGTGCTCACGAAGCGTCAAGAAACACTTGACGAATGCTTCGAGAAGGGAAGTCCGTCTGCAGATGGGCTTGAGCGACAGGGGAGAGGAGTACATTGTATTGGGTGTCAGCGCTCTCGGCTGAAAGCGCGCTGGAACGCCGCAGAAGCCATCAGGCGTACCGGAGGATGAGATAGATGTTGCATATCCCGACAACCAACAGCATGGCTGGAAGGGCGTACTTGCAGTATCTGCCCCATCCGATCCTGTAGCCTTCTTTCTCGGCAATGGCTGTCCCGACCACGTTGGCGGAAGCGCCGATAGGAGTCCCGTTCCCCCCGATGTCCGTGCCCAGCGCCAGTGACCAGGCGAGCGGCTGTGTCTCGAATCCCTGAGCGAGCGCCAGGCGCTGGATGACGGGGCACATGGTGGCCGCGAAGGGGATATTGTCAATGAGAGCCGAAGCAAAGGCGGACAGCCAGAGTATGAAGGTCAGGGCTATGGCCAGGTTGTCTCCTGACGCCTTGCCGATGAGGTCGGCCAGCTTCTCCAGAACCCCGGTCACTTCGAGACCACCTACGCATACAAAGAGACCAAGGAAGAAGAGCAGGGTGCGCCAATCGAGTCCCTTGATAATATGGCGTGGCTGGCCGCCGACGGTGAAGGCTGCCAGCAACGTGAGTGCAGCCGCTATGCATCCAATCAAGCCTACGGACAGGCCGGTTTGCGCGTGTGTTACCAGCAACATGACCACCAGGATGAATATGGCAGTGCTGGCGGTGAACAGCCGCGGGTTGGAGATGGCCTCTCTAGGCGCGGGGTAGTGTTTCGTTGAATCAGCTTGGCCGTTGGAGGAGGACTGTCTCAAGGTCTTGCGGAACATGAGGTAGAACATGACAACAACGACGGCCATACCGATCCAGGCAATGAGACCGGTGTTTAGCATGAAGTCCATGAAAGTGTAGCCGAAGTGCGTGCCTATGATTATGTTCGGAGGGTCGCCGGACATGGTGGCGCTGCCTCCGGTGTTGGAGGCAAATATCTCGGCGATGATAACCGGCACCGGGTCGAATTTCAGCAGGCGGGCCAGTTCGATCGTGACCGTGGCCAGGAAGAGCATGACGGTGATGCTGTCAATGAACATGGACAGGAAGCCGGAGAGGATCATGAACGTAACCAGGATGGGGATAACGCGATACTTCACCATTCTGGCCACCAGGAGGCATATCCACCGGAAGAACCCCGCTGCTCCCATCCCCTCCACCATGACCATCATGCCGCCGATGAAGATCATGGTCTGCCAGTTGACGCCGCCGATCTCCGGCCCTTCGCTGGCGGCCTCAGCCGTATGCTTCCCGAACCACCAGTGGCCATCGACGAAGTCGGGCAGGCGCAGTACTTGCCAAAGGCTGTGAGAGCCGTTGTCTACCAAGAGGAGTATCAGAATGGCTGTCAGTGCAGCGCCAATGAGTGCGGGGATGTAGCGGTGGATCTTGCCCCACATTATGGCGATGAACATGGCGCCGAAGATGATGATGGCTAGAATCTGCTCGATGCTCATCGTCGTGTAATGGAGAGAATCTTAGCGTTTTCTGCCAGTGACAATCAAGCTGAGCGTGATGATGCTCGGGCACTGCTCTCCAGCCTCGCGCTGCGCGCGGCTCTCCTTTACTTGCAGCGAGAGCCGGTTTTATAATGGGTGCTCGATAGCATGAGTAATATGACCGTCAGGCTGGTCCCAGGCTCATGAAGCCCGCCGGCATCCTGCGCGGTCTGTTCCAAATCCTCGAAGACCCTCTCCGCAGGAACTCCCTCTTTCTGCTGGCCACCCATGGCGTCATTGGCCTGACTGGGTTCTTCTTCTGGAGAATTGCCGATGGCCAGTATGGCGAAGAGGCTGTTGGTACGGCTACTGCGTTGGTGTCTGCGGTGTTGCTCCTCCATACGCTGGCCAGGCTGGGGCTTGATATTGGGCTGATACGTTATCTGCCGGATGAGACGGACAAGCCGGCGATGATAAACACCAGTTTCACTATGGTCAGCTTCCTGTCTGCTGCATTGGCTCTGGTGTTCGTAATCGGTGTGGGGATTTGGGCTCCGAAACTGGCCTTTGTTCGTGACAATGCCTGGTATGCCGCCCTGTTCATAGCTTTCACTGTTGCGACCAGCCTGGTAGAGCTTCTGCGACAGGGAGTATTTGTGGCATATCGCAGGACCCAGTTCTCGCTTGCTGTCGAGGTGGTGGGTGGGCTGAGATTGCCTATCGTCCTTGCCTTTCTGTCTGTCGGGGCTTACGGCATCTTTGTCGCCTGGGGTCTGGGGGGAGTGGCGGCTCTGGTTGCCGGAGTATTCCTGATTCTGTTGGCCCAGCGCAGCTATCGGCCTGTCCCCAGTATTCGACGCGGTGTGGTGGGCAAGATGCTGCGTTTCTCCCTGGGCAACTACGCCGCCGAGACGCTCAGGGAATTGCCTGGTTTCGTTCTGCCCATAATCGTACTCAACGTATTCACGGCCAAGTTGGGTGACGAGATGGGAAAGCCCATGGCTGCCTACTTCTACATCACCTGGACGATTGCCAGCGTGGTGATGATGATTTCTTACGCCACCGGCTCTTCGCTGCTCGCCGAAGGGTCCGTTGACCCGGGGAAGTTCGGCAGCAGCACCGTGAAAGCCATGCGCTTCATGTTCCTGCTACTGGCGGCGGCAATCGTTATTGTGTTCGTTGCCGGAGGCTGGGTCTTGGCTTGGTTTGGCTCGGGATATGAAGAGAAGGCGTTCCCGCTCCTGCGCCTACTCACCGTGTCGGGAATCCCCATGGCCATCAACACGATCTATGTTACTCAGAAAAGGATGGAACGGAATATGCGACCGGTGATCCTCATTTACGCCTTCGTGGCGTGTTTCACCGTTGGAGTGGGCTATGCGCTGATGGACCGAACGGATCTGCTGGGCATAGGCATAGCCTGGCTGGTGAGCAATAGCCTGGTGGCTGCAGTGGTTGGTGTGTTGATGACGAGGTCGTGGCTGCGGGCACGCGGGAACAAGAGTCAGGGCAGCGCAGACTCATCCACCTCGTAGATCCTGATGTCGCCTTCCGAATAGACAAGCTTGTAGTAGGGGCAGGCGTTCAACCATTCTTCGGTTCCCTGGGGGATGGCGCTCGCCAAGTGAGGGTTGGGCTTGAGGTCAATCGCCAGGTAGTCTATCGAGGACAGATGTTCCAGTGAAGGGTCTCCGAGGATTTGACGTACGTCATAGTGGATGACGTCTGCATTGCTGTCAAGGTCAGGTTCGGCCACCTCGAAGCTGAATGTTACCGCAGCCTCGTCGCCTTGCATGCCGCAGGAGAAGTCAATCCGGTTATCACCGGCAGTTGCCTCCTGAATGGCGGCACCATCGATGCTGATGGTGATGCGGGTGGCGATGCGGTCTATCCCGGGCCGGAGGAACTGGATTGCTTCAACTGAGGTCAGGTCGGGCGCAATTGACACCGACTCCGGTTCGAACGCGAAGAACACGGGGATGTCGAGCCGGGTCACGGGGGACTCATCTGCCCGGATGCTGTAGGAGATGACAGCGGTCTGACTCCCGCGGTCCAACGTTGCTGTTTGTACCACCAGTGCGCCGTCGATCAGATATCGAGTCGTCATCGTCATGGAGTCGCCGTCACCGCTGATGCTGAGCTCCTTTTCGGAGTCGTCGGCCAGGTTGGCGGTTTCTCCATTTCCCATCGATAGTGATGTTCTGCTGTCGTCAAGCATCATGATGTCGTAATACGAACCGCCGGCGTAGACGCCCAGCACAGGTTGGCCGGGCGCACCGCCATAGGGATAGGTGGTGGCCAGGCGGAGGTTGGCGTTCTCGATGCCCTGGTTCCGGGAAAGAAGACGTTCGGCAGCCAGGGAGCGTTCTCTCAGGAACGTGTATGGCGCGATATCCCTGTTCGTCACGCTTGCAGTGTTTCTCCCGCACTCCGCCCTGATCCACCAGCCGAGGGGGTCGGGACAGACGGCGATGGATGCTGCGCTCGGTGTATCTGACCTGATCCGGGCGAGCGTTTCCCAGCGAGCGTCGTCAAGGTATCCGAATGCGCCGGGGCCCCGGTTCAGCTTCAGTTGTGACATGACCAGGCTGGCAGATAGAAGGGCGACCGTTAAGGCTGTCGCGCATGCCTTGGGAAGGAGGCGGCGCGCAGCGGAAGCGTTTGCCTTTTGCCAGGACCAGAGGTGGGAGAGCACAACGCCGGCGAGGAGCCATATGGCGGGGTACATGAAGTAGTGGGCGCGGCGGTTGAGTTCCAGGAACGGCGGTGGGAATACAAAGAGAGTCAGCGTGAGCGAGTACAGCAGCAGCACTGCTGCCGTGATGGCGATTCTCGGGTTCTGTTTCCAGGCCCATTCCGTTGCAGGGAGAACAAGGGGCAATGATACGACAACGCCCAGGAGCCACACGACAAAGGAAGGTGAGAGAGAAAGGGTTGCCTCTGAGGTCACAGGCGCCTGCAGTTCGAGCATCCGGAGGTACACGGGCAGGTATGGGAGTGATAGCATGAGAGCCATGGCAATGGCAGCTAGTAGAGCCTTGTAGTTCTTCAGGATCGCTCGCCGGTTGAATGCGAACAGGGCAATGGCCACGAGGAAGAAGAAAGGAACATAGAAGGCCAGTGAGAGCTGGTGAAACCCTACGACGAGGGAGGCGAAGAGACCGGTGAGGAGGATGTCGACTTGGGAAGGCTTGTCCAGCAATCGCAGGAAATAGTGCAGGGTGAGCAGGCCGAACAGTATGCCGAACATGGTTATGTAACCCCAGGTCAGCATGTCGGAGTACGCCGGTGTCAGCACGAAGAGTACGGCGACTAGCGAGGCTATCCAGGGAGGAGAGACGCGCTTTGCGAGCAAGTAGAACGGGACGCCGATGGTCACCGATACAAGAATCCCGAGCAGTTTCACGCCGGTCAGGTCGCCAAAGGCCAGGGTGAACGCTCTCAGCGGGAGTGCGATGAGCGGAGGGCGATCTAACCCAAAGCCGGCTGGGTCTTGTCCGAAGAATATGTTGGTTGTGCCGAGGTAGTTGGCTATATCACAGCCCATATCATGGTGGGGCAGCAGAGAGAAGCATCTGATGGCGAATACAACTGCTAGACAGACTGCCAGTGCGAGTGAGGGTGGGCAGGCGCGCAGTCGACCAAGGCACCAGCCGGGACTAGTGTTATCACGAAGGGTTGCCAGAATCCCCGCCAATACTCCTCTCCATCCT
>DAIQQD010000229.1:1929-3555 GCA_036787015.1 Chloroflexota bacterium | reverse complement strand
TGAAGCAGTCCTCAATCTGGCGCTGGAGGCCGGTGAATGAACCGGGATAGAAGGACCCGGCTACCGCGGGCTTTCTCATCTCGCTCCCCTTAGTCCGATTATATGCCGGCCGTCCAGTCCTCAATGCAGTCAGTCGTCACAACCTGCTGCTCCGGGCCAGAGGGGCAGCACCGCCGGCTGCGCACTATTTGTTCAGGCGATCGAGCTTCTCCTCCAGATCCCTCTGCCTCACGGCAATCGTGAGGTCGCCCCTGGTCTTCTCCAGAATGCTTCGCAGTACATCGGTCGCTCTTCTCAGCCCGAACGTCAGGGCATCCGGGAAATCCATCGTCACCAAGATGCCATAGATGTCATCCATATAGGAGAGCAATTCCTCGCAACTATCCGTATCGTTCTTCCTCAGCATGTCCAGAAGGTGCCGGCGCATCTCCCCCACCGCCTCCGCCAGCCCGTGGAGGTAGGCAGGATAAGCCACCCCCAACTCCTCCGGCGTTGGCAGAGGGTCGTTCAGCACCAGCGCCAGCGTTATGGAACCTTCCGCGTATTCTTTCTGCGCGTCATGAATGAAGCCCGCATGCTTCATCTCCAAGTGATCCGCCACAGACGACTTCGCCTCCTCTACCAACTGCCGTGCTGAGGCCAGCGACTCGCGGGCCGAGTCAAACTCGCCACGGTGGATGGCTCGAATGGCATTGGCGCTGTGGCGAATGACTTCGCGGCCCATCCGCAAAGCCTTCTCCCGGGCGGCATCTTCAGCCGCAAAGCTGGCCCGAATCCTTTGCGCCGTTGCTTCCAGGTTAGAGGTTGCTCTCTCCATATCTTCACACTCCGCTACTAGATTCTCTTCATCTTCGCTGCGAGCTTCCTGACAGCTTTCTCCACATCATCCGCACCCATGACAGCGCTGATCACCGCTGCACCATCAGCGCCCGCCTTCATCACTTCCTGAACGTTGGTGTGGTTGATGCCGCCGATGGCTATCAGCGGCACGGACACTCTGGATCGCGTCCGCCGCAGCGTTTCCGGTCCCACCAGTCTGAACTTCTCTTTGGAGGTCGTGGGGTAGATTGACCCCACAGCAACGTAGTCAGCACCGTTGGCTTGAGCTCGAGCAGCCTCAGCCATGCTGTGGGTGGAACAGCCGATGAGCATGCTGATGGGAAGAATGCGGCGCGCCTCGACCGCAGGCAGGTCGTCTTGTCCCAGATGGAGGCCATCGGCGCTCACGGCCAGGGCAACGTCCAGATGATCGTTGACTATGAAAAACACGCCCTTTGCGGCGCACAGGTCTCTGAGTCTCCGAGCCACGGCCAGCAGGTCCGCTTTGCCCCGATGCTTGTCACGCAGTTGGATCGTCCTGACGCCGCCGCGAATGGCTGCGGCAGCTACTTCCACTTCATCACGCCCCTTCAGAGCCATCGTGTCAAGAACAAGATACAGACCCTTCAATCGAGCGGCTTTGTCATGTCTCAGGAGCCGGCCCACCAACTGCTGCTCCAGGTCGTAGACCTCGAAGCGGGCACTTTCGAAGCCGCCCGCTTTGCCGGCCAGTGGCCCACCTGACAACCGGCTGAACTCCTCCAGCACCCGCAAGGATTCCTGCACTCTTCTCGAGTTGGCCGCTAC
>DAIQQD010000229.1:0-1829 GCA_036787015.1 Chloroflexota bacterium | reverse complement strand
ATCCTCTTCTGCATCTCCGGCATCACGCTCTCGTAGCTCTCGCCCCTTTCCAGCCTTTCCACCATCTCCTGGTATTCCGGAGCCTTCTCCCCCTCGGTACCTCCCATCCTCCGGGACCATTCCACCATAGCCGTCGGGTCATTGTGCATCATCCGGTTGACCAGGGTAGAGTCATCCAGTATGTCTCCGTAGATGTCCTGATCCGTCCTGACCGTGGCGAACGTCGAGAACAGGCGAGTCAGATCCTTGCCGCCACAGAAGTTGCAGGTGACTTCACCCGCTCCCGAGAAACCTCTCACGAGCACAGAGACCTTTCGCCGACAATCCTTGCACCGGTACTCATATAAGGGCATGCTATCCTCCCAAGAACAAGAGCGCCTTCGCCTCAGTCAAGAGCAGTCGGGCCTGGGGCAATTCACGCCCGCCGCAACCGCCACTCTGCCATCGGCCCTAACTGAATGATTTTAGCACAGGCCACGTAAGCGGTAAACGCGGATGGCTCCTGCTTCACTCAAATTGACACCCGCCAACCACGCCAATATACTATCTCAGTAGACTCGACGAGCGCTTTCGAGCGCTCGTTTGTTCGCTTTGGCTGCCGAGGTAGCTCAGGTGGTAGAGCAGCGGACTGAAAATCCGCGTGTCATCAGTTCGACTCTGATCCTCGGCACCATTCTCTATTCGGGATTCTCACCGTTTTCTAAGGTTTCCCTCATCTGGCCTTAAGCTACCCTGCGTATCATAGGAAACGCAGAGAGGGTTCCACCCTCGGTTCTGGACTAGAGGCAACTCCCACCAGTACCTCTTGGAAGGAGAGACCCATGCGCACAATAGGGGGGAAATCACAGAGACCACGACGGTCGGCCAGATGGCATGTCAAGAAACATGACGATACAGTAATCGAACGTTGGGCTCAAGCCTGCAGCAGAGAGCATGGCGACTGCCACGGCTGCGAGTTCATCGATAATTGTCAGGACCTTGCCGATCGCCTGATTGGATGCATGGGCGTGCCGCTAACAGGGCAATACAAGCAGGGAGGCTGCCGAGCTTCGGAGCGGCGCGCCACAAGACCCCAACTGGTCCTCGGCGCCAGTGACGCACCTATGGATCCCCTTCGTGTCCGAGCTGCTGCGCTGAGATAGCGCTTCAGCCGGTCACGGCTGTTTGACCTGGATACTATCGTGGCTTATGATTGCCCCAATGGCGAGACACATCAGACATGCGCGGCACAACTGGATCGGAACATGCGCATTCTAGTTGTTGACGACGATCCCGAGATTGTCAGTTTCCTCAAACGAGGACTGACATACGAAGGCTACACCGTGGACACCGCCGGTGACGGCACAGAGGCACTGGCCAAGGCTCGTGACGCAGAGCCCAATTTGGTCATACTCGATGTCATGATGCCCGGCATGGACGGCATGGAGGTAAGCAAGCGGCTGCGCCAAGCGAGCAGCATTCCCATCCTCATGCTTACCGCCAAGGGCACGGTGGCTGACAGGGTCAAAGGGCTTAACAGCGGTGCGGATGACTACCTGGTCAAGCCCTTTTCTTTTGACGAACTCCTGGCCCGGGTACGGGCCTTGCTCAGACGCAGCCAGCCTACAGAGGGGGAAGTCCTGCGGTTCATGGACCTTTCACTGGATCCGTCCACCAGGGAGGTCAAGCGCGGGGATGATGTCATTCAGCTCACTGCCCAGGAGTTCGATCTTCTGGAGCTCTTCCTGCGCCATCCGCGGCAAGTGCTCAGAAGAGACATGATCTATGAGAAAGTGTGGGGCTATGACTTCGGCGGCGAATCCAACGTCATAGAGGTCTACATGCGCTAC
>DAIQQD010000228.1:0-3561 GCA_036787015.1 Chloroflexota bacterium | reverse complement strand
CGGTCTCTTGTCCGGGAAGACCACGTTTGCCATCAGGCTGCCGCCAAAGGCGGGCCTGGTCTGCACCAGCATCCGGTTCTGGGCATCATAATCGAGGGAGATGCAGTTGGCGGCGACGCCCGTATCCAGTGCCACTGCTAACCTCGGAATGACTGATGATGCCACCGAACCGGAAGTGGCCAGAATAACGCCCGGCTTGTCCCGCCGCGCCAGATCCACCAGTTCCTTCACATAAACATCGTCGTTCCAACGATCAGGGGCAGGTCCGTCCAACAGGTACACCTTGTCGGCCCCAAAAGCCGCCAGCTGCCCGGCGTCTTCCACACCCTGGCTCAGGCACACGGCCGCGACCCTTGACTGGGACTCATCGGCCAGCTTCCGCGCCTTGCCAATCAACGCATACGAAGCGGCTTTGGTGTGGCCGTCCCGCTGTTCAGCTACAACCCAGATGTCTCCCAATCCGTCAGCAGTCATTGCTCATCATTTCCTATATGGCTTTCGTCTGTCTCAGCTTCTCCACCAGTTGATCAACCTGACTCTCCGGATCCCCCTGCAGCATTTCGCTCTTGCCTGGCCTCTGCGGGAAGAAGACCTCCACCACCCGCGTGGGTGAACCGGCCGATCCGACGACGGCCGGATCGATGCCGAGTTCCTGGGCATTCCACACCGGCACTTTGGCCTTCTTGGCGACCATCAGCCCCCGCAAGGACGGGATGCGCGGCACGTTGATCTCTTTGACCACGTTGATCACGCCCGGCAGCATCATTTCGATCAACTGGTGTCCCTCATCAGACATCCGCATGACCTTGATGGAGATCTGGCCCAATTCCTCGATCTTGTTCACCAGGGAGACAAAGGGCACGCCCAATGCCTCGGCCAGCATCGGCCCGACCTGACCCGTCTCCCCATCTATGGACTGCTTCCCGCACAGCACCAGATCGAATTGCCCGCTCTTCTTGATGGCCTTCGCTAGAACGTGCGAGGTCGCCCAGGTATCCGAGCCTTCGAAAGCCGGATCGCTCAGCAGAATGGCCTCATCAGCACCATAGCCGATGGCCTCCCTGAGCGACTCGTCGGCCTTGGCCGGCCCCATAGTCAGGACTGTGACCTTGCCTTTGGTCCTCTCCTTGATCCGTATACCCTCCTCTAAAGCATAAAGGTCGGGAGGATTGATGGCCCGGTCCACTCCGCCGCTGGCCAGAGTGCCGGTCTTCGGATCGATCTCAATCTTGATCTTCGCTGGCACCTGCTTGATGCAGACAATGACATTCATCCCTGCTTCGCCTTCCGCTTCAGCACTTCCAGCGCAATGGCGTTCCGGATGACCTGGTTGGTGCCTTCATATATCTGCGTGATCTTCGCGTCCCGCATCATCTTCTCCACGGGGTAGTCCCGCATGTAGCCCGCCCCCGCCAGTATCTGCACCGCATCCGTGGTTACTCTCATGGCCATATCGCTGGCAAAGAGCTTGGCCATGGCCGATTCCTCGGTGAAGCTTTTGGCCCCGGCATCTATGGTCCTTGCCGTCGCGTACACGAGCGCCCGAGCGGCCTCAAGTTCAGTAGCCATGTTGGCCAGCATGTGCTGCACTGCCTGGATAGTCGAGATCGGGTGGCCGAACTGCACGCGCTGTTGGGCGTATTCAGCAGCGGCTTCCAGGGCTCCCTGGGCAATCCCCAGCGCCTGCGCCCCGACCCCCGGTCGCGACCTGTCCAGAGTCCTCATGGCCACAATGAAACCCATGCCCTCGCGGCTAATCAGGTTCTCCACCGGCACACGGCAATCCCTGAAGACCAGCTCCCGGGTGGCCGACGAGCGAATGCCCATCTTCTTCTCTTTCTTACCGAAGGTGAAACCTGGAGTACCTTTCTCGACCACCAGTGCGCTGGCCCCGCGACTGCCCTTGGCCGCATCGGTCATCACCACCACCGTATAGATCTCGGCCTCGCCACCGTTGGTAATGAACTGCTTGGTGCCGTTCAGCACGTAGTGATCACCGTCACGCCTGGCCGATGTCCTGATGGCACTGGCATCGCTGCCCGCAGTGGCTTCCGTTACAGCGAAGGCCGCCAATCGGCTCCCGCTGGCAACTGCCGGCAGGTACTTCGATTTCTGTGCGTCGTTTCCATACAGGATCAGCGGCAATACCCCCAGCGCATTGGCAGCATAGCTGATGGCGATGCCCCCGCACACACGGGAGAGCTCTTCCACCACCAGACACAGATCGAAACACCCTCCCCCCAACCCGTCATATTCCTCCGGAATGAAGACCCTCAGCAGGTCACTGCTGGCCATCTCTTTGATCAGGTCCCACGGGAACTCCTCCCTCTCATCGAGTTCCGCGCGCACCGGAAGTATGCGCTGTTCAGCGATCTGTCGTGCCAAACCCTTCAGCGTCTTCTGTTGTTCACTCAAGAAGTATTCCAAGGGCGTTCTCCTTTCCTACTATGTCGAGGAAGAAGGATCTCCTCTCTGTCTCCAGGCCTCTGCGAAGTCAGACGATGCAGCTGGATCGCCTCCATGCGTAGATAATGCTGCAATGGAATCCCCGGCGTGTGACTCGGACTTGCCTCAAAAAATCGGCGTCCCGAAGGTCTTGCGGTGAGAGTCCAGGAACCTGCCTCACGAGAATACCCGAGGCCGCCAGGTGAGACGACCGGCCTACTCCTGGTCCTCCTCTTGCGGTCGCTCCCAAAGAGGCACCGTAAAATCGCTGATGAACTGGCGACGGCTCTCCTTGATCAGCTCCTCGATCTGTTGTCGGGACTGCGCTGCCAGGCTGTCCATTTCCGTCATGTCGATTTCGACTCCCAGCAGCTTGGTGAGGACCCTCAGCACAGCCTGCGATGCCGTCGGGTTCCTCATCTCGCTCAGGTATCGGGGCGTTTCACCGAGCAGACACACCCCCTTCATGTCTCTCTGTTTGGCCATCGAGAGGAGCAACCCATTCATACCCGCGATGAAGAAATCACCCTTCAGCACCAGGCCCTGCTTCTCCATCTCCTCGAGCATTTCATCATCCGTGGCCGCGGCCCAGACGCGCGGCTGCTCCGGAAAATGCGATATGAGCGCCGCAGCACACGTGTAGACCGTCTTCACTCCGAGTTTCTGCACCACATCGAGTATCATGTCGGCGAACTCGCGGTTCTTGGTGGATGGTTGCGCCTCCCCCAGGAACAAAATCAGATCCCCCTCTTTACTCTTCCTCTTCCAGTAGTAGAACTTGTTCTCAGGGAACCTGGGGGGCTGCACCAGGTTCTTCTCGACGTACACGCCGGTCACTTCAAAGAACGATTGAGCTTCAATCTCGGCGAATTCTTCGGCCTGCAGCTTGTCCTTCAAATACGTCGTAGCCTCAAGCGCCACGTTGGCTACGCCGGGCCATGCGGCCAGCAGACACGGGTTGTAGAGCTTCGGCTCCTTCCGGATTGTCACCTGATCATCGTGTGACTTCTTCATGTTGCGAGACACCTCATAGTCAGACAATCATGCAGCATAGTGCCCATCATGCGGACAAAGCTTCTACTTACCCAGCGTGATCGCCGCTCATGCCTTGTCGGC
>DAIQQD010000040.1:2554-12794 GCA_036787015.1 Chloroflexota bacterium | reverse complement strand
AGTCTTCCAAGGCCCACGTGCCCACTGCAGTCGTTTCGCCGGTGATCGTGATCTCCGGCTGGTGTCCCTGGTGCATGGTGAGTACGGGCATGTCCATGTTGCTCTTCAGGTACTTCATGATGGCATCCCGGCCCTCGTAGTGCTCGCGCCCATTCAAGTAACCGGTGACAGCATCCTCGGCAAAGCAGTCAGCCAGTTCGTCCCACAGCTTGCAGTCAATGGAACGGAAGTACCGGCCCTTAAGCTGCTTGATGGCCTCGATATCCTTCAGCACCTGGATCTCACGGCGCAGGAGCTGAATCTCGGCTTGCAGTTCCCCCATACTAGCCATGGCATCGCCTTCCTAAAATGAGGCTGTCTGATGACTCGCTTTCAACCCCCTTGGTCCCCCATTCTTGGGGGAGACAAGTGGGATTAGGGGACACCCCCAAACCCCCGGCAGGGACGAGTCCCTGCACCCTCTCGTATTGTCATTCCCGCGGAGGCGGGAATCCAGACCGTGCCGATTCCTCCACATGTCCCCTGTCAACCCATGATCTCCACACGTGGGGGAAAACCAAAGGCATTGGGGGACACCCCCACGCCCCCGGCAGGAGGTACCCTCCTGGCACCTCCAATCCAATCGCAGTTAAGCAGCTCCCCATTCACTGTTTCTGCTGCTTCTGCCCGGCTCCGGCCATGTGATTGGCCGCAATGTAGCCGAAGATCATGCTCTTACCCTGCGCCGCCCCACTGTCGTAATGATGGCCCAGCGGCAGCATGGCCGTCGTGTTGCTGGTCCCGTACAGCCCAGGGATGACCTCGCCGCGCACATCGATGACTTGGGCATTGGTGTTGATCACCAGGCCTCCCAGGTTCCCGGCAGTGGTGAGAGACAGTTCCACGGCGTAGAAGGGCGCCTTCTCCAGCGGACCCAGGACAGCCATCGAACCGCGGTTCGGGAAGATGGCCTCGGCCCAGCGCAGATCGTACATGCTTTCACCGCGATGGAAATCGGGGTCCTTTCCTTCTTTGGCAAAACGGTTGAACCGCTCAATCGTCTCCACGAGGTTGTCGCCAGATACGCCAATCGCCTCAGCCAGAGCCCTTGGGGTATCGCCCTTCTTCACCAAGTCGTTGACATCGGTGCCACCGCGCTTGAGGCCGGCAAAGGGGAACATGTCACGGAACCCCTGGTCGCACACAGAGAAGATGGGCCAGTTCTTGAAACCACCCCTTAGCCTGTCATACTCCAGGAAAGCGCGCCCCATGTCAGGATAGAAGCACTCATCGCAACAGCGTTTGCCATCGCGGTTCACCATGATCATGCCGGGATAGCCGTAGATGAAGGGGCGGTGCAGATGCTGGTTGTGCCCCACGATGTCGGTGGGCATGCCTAGCCCTGGCTGGAATATGCTATGGTCCATCAGGGCTACCGCCGCCCCCAGCTCCATCCCCATGATGTGGCCGTCGCCCTCGTTGGTGGGGCAGGTGTAGGCATGAAGCGGTGGTGAGTAGATGAACCTCTTGTTCATCGCCTCGTTCCACTCGAAACCGCCGGTGGCCAGCAGGACGCCCTTGTTGGCCTTGACGAAGAAATCGCGCCCGTCCCGCTGGGCCCTGATGCCAATAACCCTGCCATTGTCCACTATCAACTGTTTGCCCGGAGTCTCCGTAAGCACTTCGATGCCCCTCTGGGCGCAGCCGAGCACCAGCCCCCCGATAAGGGCGCGGCCCTGGACCCAGGGCGGCCGCGGGCCAATCAGGTATCGGACCGGGTCCTTGGCCACTTTCGCTATGAGCGGATACTTCTTCTCCGCCTCGTCCAGAACACCCGGCATCACCTTCGCATCGGGCCAGAGCTTGCGGCCCAGAGGCACACCGCCGGGGACGTCGGCGCAGTACTCGGTGCCACTGCTGTCTTCCTCGACGCACATGCGCAGCGGAGTGTGTTCTTCCAGATACTTCACCACCACGGCGCCCGTATCCAGATACGTTGCCAAGATAGCCTCATCGTGATGGCCCATGCTCAGCTTGCGCACGTAGCGGAGAACCCCATCCCGCGTGTCCTTGCAGCCGACTTCGGACATATGGTGGCTCAGGGGTATCCATATGGCTCCGCCGGAGTATGCGGTGCCTCCACCCAGCACCCCACCCTTCTCCAGGACCACCGCACTCATTCCGCGGTCGCGTGCCATGATGGCGGCAGTGAGGCCGCCGGCACTGGAGCCGACTGCCACTAGGTCAACTTCCAAATCCCATTTGCCGGGCACCATGTGCTTGATCATCTGTCGTTCCTCCGTCGTATCATTCCGGCCGGCCGAGACATCCTGTCTTGCCTGCGCCACACTTGGGAGCCATCCCCTGTCTGCCGGACCTTGGTCGCGTCAACAATCTAACGAGTGGTCTCGCATATGCGTCTACTGATGGCATAGGATTCGCCATGTGCGCCTTCAATAGTAGCAGACACATGCTTGAACGTCAACGAGTACCCATCCAAACCTACCCTACAGTCCCGGTCCGTTCCCCACGTATGCAACCGGTCGCACACTACGGCAATGACCTTGTGAAGCCCGGATTCGCCTATGGACAGCGTCACTGAGTCGGTGATGGTTTGCGCTTGCCTCTGGTAGTCTCTGCCGCAGGCGGCGCCGAGGGCAGAGTATCGTCACCCAGGTACCTGTGCGACGATTTGACGATCTTCAGGCTGGTCATGGTCTCCAGGTGCTGAAGTCCGGGCACATTGCCGAGTTCGAGGGTGATGAAATTTGACAGATCGCCGAGCTCCCGGAACATCGCCCAGGCCAGTACGTCATACCGGCCGGCGCAGATGGCTACCGTCTGCACATTCCGGTAGGATCCGATCACCCTCGCCCCCTCATCTACCTTGGCCGGATCGAACTTCATGCCTATTGAAGCGACCCCTTCATACCCGAGGGCCAGCGGGTTGGCCAGAGTCACAACGCGCATGACTCCGCCGCTCTGCAACGCCTGTATCTTGCGCAGCACCGTGGACTGGCTGGTTCCCAGCTTCCGTGCCAGCCAACGGCTGTTCTGTCTGGCATCCGTCTGCAGTTCTTTCATCAAGGCAATGTCCAAGGGATCGAGAGCAGCCCCCAGGGGTTGGAGCGGAGACGAATCGGATCCATCAGACAGCAGCGGCCCATAGATCTTGGTGTTTCGAAGAGTCAGCATGCTTTCAATGTGGAGCACTCCCGGGAGGTTGCCGATATTCCCCACCAGGAAATCCAGGAGATCCGTCCGTCTCCGGAAGATACTGAGGGCGATGATATCAAACCGTCCCATGCAGAGAATCAAGTGCTGGACAGGCGTCAGTGAGGCCAGCTTGTCGGCCACCGCCAGCAGCCGATCCGAGCGCACGTTGATGCCCATGACGACGGAGGTGGTGTACCCCACGGATATCGGGTCCACAAGTCCCACTATGCGGACGGCCCGCCTGTCCAACAGCCTCTCCAGCCTGGCGCGGACAGTATCCCGGCTCAACCCCAGCTTCGACGCGATTTCAGTATGGGGCTGTCGGGGATCGGCCTCCAGTTCCGCTATCAACCTGATATCGGTCTGGTCGAGGCTTTCGAATTCCCGTTTGACGGTCTCGCCCTTCATTCAGTCCGCCATTCGGCGTGGATATCAACAACGTGGCTGTGCATCGTCGCAGGCGCCCATGCATCGTCACTCCGGCAGCCACTGCACCGCCAATCCTAACCCTTTTCTACACCGGAGAGCAAGCTGGGATACCCCATCGCCGAGAGGCTCTGGTACTTGCTCTCCCTTCTGGCCACGATGATTGCGTCTTTCCTGATCGTTATATAGAATAAGGGCCGCGGGTCTTCAGAAGTGCGCTCAGGGGCATCTAGAATCGGTAGCGACATGTCCGGGCTTTTCAGATCATTCCAGGGGCACGCATTCCAGCCAAGGAGGTGCGAGAATGGGTTCAATGTTCGATCTGACCAAGAGAGTCGCCATCGTCACGGGTTCCGGCCGAGGCATCGGCAAGGCCATCGCCCTGGGGCTGGCCCAGGCAGGTGCCGATGTTGTCGTCCTGGCCAGGACCGCTGCTGATATCGAGAAGACTGCATCCGAGATCAGAGCGCTGGGGCGCAGGGCGCTGGCCGTACCCGCCGACGTTCGAGTCAGCGATCAGATCTACGCCGTTGTGGAAACAACTATGAAGGAACTTGGCTGGATAGACATCCTGGTGAACAACGCCGGCGCCTCGTTCTTCAGCCCCACGCTGCAACTGAGTGAGGGAGGCTGGGATGCCCTGGTGAGAGAGAACCTCAAGACACCGTTCCTGGTCAGCAAGGCTGTGGCGCCTGCCATGATCAAGCAAGGCAAGGGCAGCATCATCAACATATCCTCCACGGAAGGGGAGCGTTCGGCGGCCACCTGCGCCGCCTATGCGGCGGCCAAAGCCGGGGTGATCAACCTGACCCGCACTCTGGCCGTGGAATGGGCCCCCCACCACATCCGGGTCAACTGCATCTGCCCCGGATACATTGAGAACCCGGGCATGCCCGAGGCGCTGGAGCAGTTCCCGGCGCTGAAGGAGAGGCTGTCACGGGTGCCTCTACAGCGCACGGGCAAGCAGGAGGACATCGTCGGCGGCGTCATCTATCTGGCCTCGGACGCCGCCAGTTATGTCACTGGGGCCAACCTGATCATCGACGGCGGCATGACTGCGGTTCTGGGATGACTGGCTGATTGCATCCCATGGAGAGGGCGATCGAGCAGCAATGGTGGGCACAGCACGCCCCACGGTACTGCCGGAACACAAAACGGACGATGACCCGCAGAAACACCATCGTCGCTCCACGCGCCTGAAGGGATATGATTACGCACTTCCAGGGGCATACTTCGTGACTGTCTGCACATATCAGCGTGAATATCTGTTGGGGTATTGAATCTGGTCGGGTCGTGCTGTCCGACGCGGGTGAGATGGTGCAGCGCTGTTGGGAGAACACCGCGCACCATTTCCCGTTCGTTGAATTGGATGCGTTTGTCATCATGCCCAACCACGTACATGGTGTTATTGCGATCACCGAATTCCGTAGGGGCGAAGCATCCGCCCTCCAAATTCGTGCATTCAACCCGCCATCAGAATCGGATGCTTCGCCCCTACATCAACGTCCGAATGGCACCCAACCTGGGTCGTTATCCGCAATCTTGCAGAACCTCAAATCCGTATCCACCAGGAAGACCAACGCCGCGCGTGGCACGCCAGGCGCGCCCGTTTGGCAGCGTGGCTTCTACGAACGGGTTGTCCGGGATGAGGCCGAACTGGCGGCCATTCGGGAATACATACTTGCCAATCCCGCTCGCTGGGATGAGGACGAGAACAATCCAGCTATCGCGAACCGATAGTCAGACGCCCGGTTCATTAACCACCGATCCCCGAGTCGCGAGAGACCACCATCCGCACCACGCCAACCATGTTGTGCACTCCGCAATCCCACAGAAGCACAGCAGGAATGCTACAATCACTAAGATATTGCAGTTAGGTAGCCGCATATGCACGAGTTGCCGGTAGTTCAGAGCCTATTCGACATCTGTGTCAAACACGCCACGTCCAACAACGTGAAGAAGATCATCGCCGTCAATCTAAAGGTGGGAGAGGTCTCCGACCTGCAGGATGAGTGGATACAGCGCTATTTCGACTTCCTCGCCAAAGGGACCGTTGTGGAAGGCGCCAGGCTGAAGATAGAGCGGGTGCCGCTCGTCGTGCGCTGCAAGAAGTGCGCCGAGTCCTTCCGGGTCAACATCCGCGACCGGAATAAGGTAGAGTGCCCCAAGTGCCAGGGAACGGAGTTCGCCTACGTCTCGGGCCGCGAATACACCGTCGACAGCATGGAGGTGGTCTAGTGGATGAGATCCGCCTGATTGAAGTCAAGGAAGGCATACTCGCCGAGAGTCAAGCCGTGGCTGCCAAGCTGAGGGAGAGACTGCGCAGCACAAAGACCTTCATGCTCAATCTCATGTCTTCACCGGGCTCGGGCAAGACCAGCCTGGTACTAAGAACCATCGACGCGCTGAAAGGCGAGTTCCGCATCGGCATCATCGAAGCCGATATCGCTTCTACCGTGGACTCGGAGAAGGTGGCTGCCCGCGGCGTCAAGGTGGTGCAACTCAGGACCGGCGGGTTCTGCCATCTGGATGCGGCCATGGTATCGGAAGGGCTGGACGCCATTCGCCCGCAGGACCTGGACCTGGTGATCATCGAAAACGTCGGGAACCTGGTATGCCCGGCGGAGTTTGACACCGGGGCCAACAAGAATGCCATGATCCTCAGCATACCGGAAGGGGATGACAAGCCCCTGAAGTACCCCCTGATGTTCAGTGTCTCCGATGTCCTGGTCCTGAACAAGATCGACACCATGGGGGTCTTCGATTTCGATGTCCAGGCTGTCGAGCAGAGGGCGCGCGTGCTGAATCCGGGCATCCATATCTTGAAGACATCCTGCAAGACTGGCGAGGGGATAGACGGCTGGACCGACTGGCTCAGGGATGAGATCAAGAGGTCTCGCTAGAGGAGCGGCCAGTACATGCCTCATTGAGGTGTCGCCTCGTGAAACCTGGTCGAGGAGGTGATTGATGGGCAACAAGAAAGTGGTCGTTGTCGGTGCGGGTTGTGCCGGGCTTTCCGCCACCTATGAGCTCCGCAAGCAGGGCATAGATGTGATCTGTTTCGAGGCGAGGGATGCGGCAGGCGGGCGTTGCCGCACCGTTAGCGAGCAGGGCTATCTGTTCAGCATAGCCGCCGGGAGCACTGAGCCTCAGTGGGAGACAACGTTTCAATACCTGAACGAGTTTGGATTGATGAACAAGGTCTTCTCCCTGCAGAAACAGCGTTTTGGGTTGATCCGCAACGGCAAGATGCACACGATATCCATGGGAGGTGGCCTCTGGTACACGATCAGGTCTATCCCGGAGAATATGAGGTTCATTTTCACCGCCTTGCCATGGAGCACATACCCACAAGCCATCAAGGCATTTAGAGCAATGTTCCGGTATTCGAAGAAGGTAGATTCCCAACACCACAACTTCGAGGCCCTGGCTGAGATATCGAACATGAGTACGGAGGAGTTCGTGCTCAAGCACGGTGGGCCGAATGCGCTCAAATACGTATTCCATACCTTCCTGGCGACGATGGTTCTGGCGCGCCCGAAGGATATCTCTGTAGCTCACCCCATCTCGCTGTTCGCATTAATGAAAGGCATGCGCAGCCTGGAGGGCGGTCTGGGAATCCTCACTGCAGCCCTCTATGAGCGAGTCAAGGATTCGGTGCGCTTAAATACGCCGGTGAAGAAGATCGTGATCAAGGATAGCAAAGTAGTAGGGGTGGAGACCAAAGATGGGTTTGTTGAGGCGGACAAAGTCATCTGCGCTCTCGATGCGACCGTTACCAGGCAGGTGATCCCTGACCTGCCGGAGGCGATGAGAAAGGCCCTGGAGACCTGCAAGTACAGTTCAACCTTCTACTACCAGTTCGGTCTGGAGAAACCCATAATAGGTGGCAACGCGGACTTCTTCGTCATGGTGAATACCGCTGACGAGGACGCCGTTGTGAGCTGGGTAGCCAAAGGGCATAGGGCGGGGGAAAAACCGGTCATCATTGTCGCCACGCGCGGATGGGAGGATGACAAGATCGCCCACCTAGCCCCGGAGGAGCAACGCAGGTTGGTGATCAAAGAGGTCCAGAGGATCCTTCCCAAGTTCCCGGATGAGCCGGTGATCACCAAGCTGTTCCGGTGGGAGCGGGCAGTGAACCTGGAGGCACCAGGACAATTCGTGGCTATCCAGGACCTGCTCAAGAATCACACGAGTGACGTGGAAGGCCTTTACCTGTCCGGGGAGTATCTGTTTCTGATCGCTTGCACTGAAGGGGCTCTTGCCACCGGAAAGCAGGCGGCCCTCAGAGTGATTGAAGACCTGCGCCGTTGAAGCCGATCCTCGTCTGTCATCCTGGCGGAGGCGGGAATCCAGAAGCGGAGCCCTTGGCCCTCTGATCAACCCCCCTTGATCCCCCATTCTTGGGGGAAGAACAAAGAGGTCTGGGGGACACCCCCAGTCCCTCGGCAGGGACGAGTCCCTGCACCCTCTTGGGATTTCGGATTTGGAATTTCGCCCTACATCCACAAGGCTTCGCCCCTCTGCCCGCCCCAATAGGCGCATCAACCAGGTGTTTGATACGCTGATATGCGAGTGCTAGACTTGTATCGGTTACTGGAATGCCAAAGGACAGTCGCCCTAGCCCACACCCCCTAGACTACATGTTCCACCCGCAGTCGATCGCGGTGGTCGGCATATCCGCCGACCTGCCCAAGTTCTGGATGAGGCAGCTTTATTTCGATGCGTTGCTCCGAAGCGGATACCCCGGCCAGATCTACCTCGTGAATCCAAAGGGAGGTGAACTGGAAGGTTATCCCATCTACCGCACGCTGACGGAGGTTCCGGGGCCGGTGGACCATGTGGTGGTCTCCGTCCCAGCCAAGTTCACACCGGCGCTGATGGAGGAATGCGTAGCCAAGGGAGTCAAGGTCGTTCACATGTTCGCCTCGGGTTTTGCCGAGACGGGCGAGCCGGACCGCATAGAGCTGCAGAGCCAACTGGTGGAGATAGCCCGCCGGGGCAGCATTCGGGTGATCGGCCCCAACTGCCTGGGCATCTACTATCCCAAAGGCAAGATCGGCCTCAGCCCCGATTTTCCCAGAGATTCCGGACCCGTAGGCTTCCTCTGTCAGAGCGGCGGCAACACCGACTTCATGGTGCGGCTGGCAGACACCCGCGGGCTCCGTTTCAGCAAAGTGGTGAGCTACGGGAATGCCTGCGACATCAATGAATGTGACCTCATAGACTACTTCGCCGCTGATTCTGAAACGGAGGTCATCGCCGCCTACATCGAAGGTGTCACCGATGGCCAGCGCTTTGCCCAAGTCGTCAAGAAGGCAGCCTCAGTCAAGCCAGTCGTGATCTACAAGGGTGGATACACCGAGGGCGGCCTCAGGGCCGCGGCCTCACATACCGGCTCGCTGGCTGGGGCTGATGCAGTATGGGAAGGAATCCTCAAGCAGGCAGGTGCCATACGAGTGTACAGCATCGAAGAGATGGTGGATATGCTGGTAGCCCTGCTGCGCATGACGCCGCCAAGGGGACCAAACACGTGCGTTGTGGGAACCGGCGGTGGCGCCAGCGTCATGGCGACAGACGAAGTTGAGAGGGCCGGGCTGCGGATGGCCTCTATACCGCCGGAGATCAGGGAGCGGCTGAAGGAGTTCATCGACCTGGCGAACAGCATGCTGCGCAATCCCATCGATGCCGGACCGATATCCTCGCACGACGGCTTTGATTTCCTGGTCAGTGCCGGAAGTATCAAGCCCATGGAAGCCCTCAGAAACCAGGCTGCCAAAGAGGTGGGCGCCCATTGGAAGCGATTTCACGACGTGCTGCGGGACTGGCGGGACCTCGATCTGTTGGTGTTCCACCATGGCTTTGACATAGCTCCAGTGCCGGTCGACGAGTACGCTGTGGTCGGGGCCGCCGGCCTGATGGTACTCGCTTCCAGGCAGTTCGATTTGCCGAAGGCCATCGTGCTCCACTCCGTTGCCAACGACAGCACATGGCAGATCTCGGCAGAACTGCGGGCGCTGTGTGTCGATCTGGGCCTCCCTCTGTTTCTCTCCATGAGGGGGGCGGCCACAGCCATCAGGAGACTGCTGGACTTCCACCGGGCACACCCGAACTGGCGTCCCAGCCAGGTCGTGACTCCTATCATCTCTGCAAAGGGACGGGGTCGGGCAGGCGAAGACGTGAAACTCGACACTGCGGCGCTGCTGGGGATTCCGCCTGGCGTCGACCACGGTGCCGTGCCATCAGGATCGGCAGATCCAGGGCTGAAGGAGAGAGAAGAGCGCTTCCGGGTGATGATCGAGAACTCGCTGGACGGCGTGTGCATTCTTGGAAGTGACATGACGATCCTGTATGAGAGCCCCTCAGTGGAGAAGATCATCGGTTACAGGGCTGACGAGATGATAGGCCGGAACATAGCAGACTTTGTCCATCCGGAGGACATGCATAACACGGTCAGAACCTTCGGGAAGCTGGCCAAGCAGCCGGCTCCGCCGATAGCGGCGACGGTACGCATCCGGCACAAGGATGGCACGTGGCATGCCATAGAAGGCAACGTTTACAACCTGCTGGACAACCCGGCCGTCGGGGGGATTCTGGCCAACTACCACGATGTCAC